>QIGD01000116.1 GCA_003229935.1 Methanobacteriota archaeon
TGTTCTTGAACTCTACCAATAACTTCTGCATTTTTCAATGCCTCCTAATCAACCTGTTTCCCCTGTCTCTCACGAGACAAGCCCACGACTTCAGTCGTGGGTGATTGACCCTTATTAATTTAACTCAATCATAGCAAGAAGGCCCCTTGCGTAAGCTGGGGAATGAATTGCTATCATTTATTGTAAACATTTATATAACAAAAATCCCTTCTGAAAGAAAAATGAAAAACAAACAAGAGGTCTATATACATTTAAACAAATGAAAATATAAGAAAGAGTGGAGGAATAATGCTTGAAAGTTACAAATATTGCCTATATCCAAACAATAAGCAGAAAGAGAAATCAGAGGCAACTTTGAATACTTACAGGCATTTATATAACAATGCTCTTGCTGAGAGAAATAGCCAGTCTGAGTTTTATATGTTACCTGTGGAAAAACACTGGTTGACTTATAAAAACCAGCAAGATGCATTACCCAGGCAGAAAGAAACGAATGAGTATTTACCTCTTGTTCATAGTCAGGTATTGCAAGATGTTTGCCATCGGGTTGATAAGAGTTTTAGGAATTTCTTCAAACGTGTTAAAAACCATGAAAAGCCTAGATACCCACGATTTAAAGGTTACAGTAGATATAACAGTTTTACCTACCCACAGAGATGGTTTAAAATTGTTGGTAAATCAAAACTTGAACATATTGTACACCAGCACAAACTGGGCATGAGTTCAGGAAGAGTTTTCCCCTTTAAAGACTACAGAAGAATATAAAGGAAGTATAAAGGGACGTTAGAACCATGTGTCAAGGACTGACTGCCCTTTAATTTTAGAATAAGCATTTTCAAGTTTTTCAAGAGCTTTCTCAACCCTTTCAGATGAGAAATCCCTATGATAACAAAGAAAGTCCATCACAGCCTCTTTTTCTGGTGCCTTCCATTCTAATGAATAATCATGTGTAACTTCTATTGAAAGAAAGATTTCCCTTATAGGTTCTACCTGGAAATTTAAACTGAGACCCTCTTTTTCTACAATTTTCTCAACACTACCATATTTTTTAATTAACTTCAAAGCTTTTTTCGGCCCTATGCCCTCAACTCCCCCTGGATTATAATCTGTACCAATAAGGATTCCAATATCTATAAGCTGTTCCAGCGTAATTTCAAGCTGCTTAAGAATTTTATCAATGTATAAAATTTCCGGCTTTACAGTAACATATATCCTCTTTCTCGGCAGCTTTCTTTTTCCAGTTATTGTCAGATTTCTTACAAGTCTTGTAGAGCCAAACAGAAGAGCATCATAATCCTGACTGGCTGTAGAAGAAACATCTCCACACTTTACCATATAAGCTGCCTGAGCCTCTCCTTCACTGGGTGCCTGGACAACAGGTATTCCGAGAAAATCAAGAAGCTTCTTCGATTCTTCAATAATATCATGAGAGATTTTTGTTGACTGAATAGCATAACTTTTAGCTTCTTCCATCCTCTCTTCTACGAGAGCGTCATGCCATTTCTTTCTTGCCTCTTCTCTCTTTTTATTTCTTTCTTCCACTGTATAGAATTTTAATTGAGGAGGTCTACCATCAAAAACATACACAGGCTTTATGCCCATCTCGATTAGATTAACATTCCTGTAAAGAAGTCCTGAGAGATGGCTTGTCACTCTACCCTCTGAGTCACTGAGAGGTTCGCCGCCTGACTGTCTTATTATTGATAAAAATTGATATAGGGTATTAAAGGCATCTACTGCTACAGCCCTGCCTTTTAAGAAGTCAAAGTCTATAATCTCTGAACTTACAATATCTCCCAGCTGAACTCCCATAGATTTTCTTTAACTTTTCCCACTATTAAAGTTATCTACCTATGATAGAGTAGTGGTTAACACCTTTAATCTCTTCCTTTTCAAGATGCTTGTAAAGCATATTGTAGTATATGAACATTCTTAAATGTGCATCAGTAACTCTATACCCTTTATCGCACAATCTCCTACATATCTCCCTACCTTTTAACTTTTCACCTGGTTTGAAGACACTTAATATCTCATTAATTTTATGTGCAGTATTTCCAAATTTTTTCACAATCTTCACTCCCCTATATCTAAACCTGAGTTGTGACAAGTTGTTTTATCTCATTCAATCTATCAAAGGCAGTGGAAAAACCAGGTGTCTTTCCAGGGAAGAATACTTTAATCATTATATCATCTACCAGACGAAGTAGATTTTCCCTGCTAAGCATACCCGCTATGCCTAGAGGCACCATAGCCAGAGTAAATCCATTTGTTTCTTTAACCTTCCCTAAATTAGAAAAATGTGTATTAATAATATCCCGCAGCTCTCCATTTACAACACCTCTTCCCACTATATACACAACTTCATCCTTTATTCCATACACAATTGCTGTATCAATATCCTCTGTAGATACAAGTTTATCAACAACTTTTGGGAGAATATCAAGGTCTTTCCTGTTAATAAACTCCATATTTAATAAAACAGAACTATCTCTTATTACAACATTAGACCCAGCCTCATTTAAGAGAAAATCAATCATATCCATACCTCCTTATCCAGCCTCTGCTCTATCACAAAGTACCCCTCACCTTCCAGAAGTAATATAGTATAGCTTAAAATACTATCTCCACATGAAAGGATGGAGTAACTTCCTGTACAGACTTCCTTTTTATTATCTATTTTGAGCATTTTCTCAAAATAAAAAAGGGGTTTATGAGAAAACCTCATCTATCCCAAGCTCAGACATTAGAGACCCCTTTCCATTATTAGCAACCAATCTCTGTCCACTTGATTTAAATCTTCCACCACCATTTTGCCTGCTGAAATATGTCCTGTTACCAACTTTTACCCTTGGTGGAATATGTATCTCTGATTCAGATATATTAGCAGCAAGGTCTGGAGAAGTCACACCTGTCATAATCACCATAACCTGAACCCTGCCATTGTATTCAGGGTCAATTCTTGCACCCCATATTACATCAGCATTCTTCGTCAGAAATGTTGTCGCGAGATCAACAATTCCAGTAGCCTCTCCAAGAGTCAGGTCTTCCCCACCTGTAATATGAATTAAAGCGCCTGTGGCATCTCTATAATTCACATCAAGAAGTGGGTTTTCCATGGCATATGTAACAGATTCTTCAGCCCTATTACTTGTATCGCTTTCGCCAAGGCCTATGACAGCTATTCCATCACCACTGTTTCTACCCATTACGGTTCTTACATCAGCAAAATCCAGGTTCATAAGACTTGCTATGGATATTGTCTCTGTGATTCCCTTAACCATTCTGGAAAGAACTTCATCAGCCACTGCAAAGGCTTCATTCACTGGAAGGTCTGAAGCTATCTCAAGGAGTTTATTATTGTCAATAACCACTACGCTATCTGCACTGCTTCTGAGCTTTGTAAGGGCAATTTTTGCCTTGTTCACTCTTGCTCTTTCATTTTTGAAAGGCATCGTAACAGCACCAATAACAAGGGCACCACAGGATTTTGCAACTTCAGCAATCACAGGCAGAGTGCCTGTTCCTGTTCCTCCACCTAGACCACCTGTGACAAAAACGAGATCCGCTTCACTGAAAATCTCTTTGAACCCAGGCTTTGCCTCAAGAGCTGCCTGTTCTCCTATCTCTGGGTCTCCACCTGCACCCAAACCACGGGTAATCTCGTTACCGACAAGAATCCTCTTGTCAGCATTAATATGGGCAAGGTGCTGTTTATCTGTATTCACAGCTATTAACTGAGCTCCGGTAATTCCAAGATTCTTCAGTCTGTGAATTGTATTATTACCTGCTCCGCCACTACCAACAACAACTATATTGGCCACACCTATTGCTCTCTCATTCTCCCGGGAAAGCATTCCAGGTCTATCGGTATTTTCCAATGCTTTTCTTATCAATGTCTTCATGAGTTGTCCCCCTTAGCATGTTCACTTATTAACTTGTTCACAGAAGACATATAAAAGTTTCGGTTTGTTACTGTTAGTTTCCACTGTATTTTGCAAATCTGGTATTGAAGTGGTATTGAAGCACAAGTCTTATATATGCACAATTTGTGAATATAAAGTTAACTAAACAGAAGGGGATGTGAATGAGTTATATATATCTTGAAGTCAATGCATCGGATAGAAATGGCATATCCAAACTAAAGTTTGAGGGTCAGTACTACGAAGAAGTGAAGGAGCGAATAAAGAAGTTTGTCGACTATATATTTAAAAGCGACGAACATGCAGAATTTAAAATCGAAGCAAAGATAGATGATGTCGTAACTCTTGATAGGAACTTCAGAAGATGTGACTATACCACAGCCCTATCAAACATTCTTGAGTTTCTAAAGTATATTTATGATGTTGATGAAGTCGAAGAAGAGAGGAAATTTGAAAGTTATTACGAGAAATCATATGCATATCCCGAATGGCTTCAGGGATATGACCCCGCAAATTTGACACAGAGAGAGAAAGTTTTCTTACTTATTAAACACAATCATCCAGAAGAATGGATAAGGTCTCAGGATATAAAAGTAGAATATGAAACAATCTATGGCGAAAGTATCAAGCTCAGCAGTCTATCAACCTACCTTGCAAGATTCTATTCCAGCGGAATAGTTAATAGACGGGGAACAAGAGCTCAGAGGGAATATATACTTCCACAGAAGGG
>QIGD01000117.1 GCA_003229935.1 Methanobacteriota archaeon
GGTGTTTTATTAGCCAACAAGTCCTTAACCTGTTTATCGCTAAAATCACCAAGATTTATCCTTACAACTGTATCAGCATCAAAGCCACCCTGATAACCAAACAATATTAAAGCCCTGTCTCGTGGTGAACCAGCAGATTCTACCATGTGTTTAACGTCTCTGGGTGATAGTTCAATCCTTGCATTTTCCTTCTTTGGTGCAACACTTGGTAGCCTTATGTTTGAAGTCAGAGCAAAGCCATTCCTTGCATAGAAGGTTTTCAGATAACCTACAATGGCTCTGGCCTTGTATGGTGATAGTCCTGGCTTTCCTTTCCTTGCATTAAGCCCCTTTGAAGGCTGATACACTGTAGTTAACCAGATATAAAACCCTTCCAGTCTTTTCTTCATAATGCCTCTTTCTCTTCTTGGCTTCTTAAAATCCTTCTCTGCTTCATCTATCAACTGCACAGGGCTTAACCCTGTAAAACTCATATATAGTTTCAGGGCATTTCTGTAATTATTTAAACTGCTTGGCTTAAGCCCTATAGTCCACTTTTTAAACTCTTCCTGTTCAAATTCTGGGATAAACTTATGCCCTGTCATACATAGCTCTTGAAGTATTAATATGGATAGTCCCTTATTGTTTTCAGACCTAAGTGAGAACCTTCTCTTAACTTTTAGTCAAAGTTGAGTTATACTGAAGTTTTACTTCTGTTCGGGAGGATAGAAGGGAGAAAGGGGGAAATCTTCCTTCTACAGCTCCCTTACAGGAGAACAGATAGCCTCTCTCACAATTTTCTGAACCTTTTTGATTTGCCTAGTGTTCATAGCTATCGTTATATTAGATTTCGCTATGGTATGATATAGCTTTGCCAAGAGCGTCGGAAAAGTGAAATCCATATTTTTTTAACTGACTATAAAGAGAATATGTACGTCGGGGGTGGGATTCGAACCCACGAAGGATTACCCATCAGCTTAGCAGGCTGACGCCATACCGGGCTTGGCTACCCCGACAGGATTTCAATACACTCATGAAAACTATCAAAGATAAATGTTTCTGACATATTTTCATTACGAAAATTCTATTCCAATAACAGATTTTGTTTTGTATAATAAATTAGAAGAACAGGTAAAAAGCGAATAGTCCCACAATATATCCTGATATTCTAAAAGAAAGATGAATCTCCCACTCACATCTACAAAATACATTCTACTGTTACACTATTTTTTGTAATGGTATTATTATATTCTATGGTATGGGTGAGATTTTCAGGCAGGATATTAAACGCAGAGAACTTCTGGTAACAGATGCTAAGAGGTCCAAAGCAATAAGCGACCCTATAAGGACAGCAATAATACAGATACTTTCTGAAAAAGAGGGTTCCATAGCTGATATAAATGAAGAGCTTAAAAAGCAGGACATAAACATAGCACCCACCACTGTACGCCATCATGTTGACATCCTCAAAAAAGCTGGTCTAATACAGCTTACCAGACTAGTTGATTCTAGGGGCGGTGTGCTTAAATACTACGCCTCCAAGGTTAAGGTAATACAGCACAAAGCACCGGAGAATTTCGATGAAGTTCTAGGCAGGGCTCAGGCAGAGGCAAGCAAAGATATGCTAGGAATTATCCGAAAGATGCTTAAGGGACACAAAAGCGAGATTATGCAGGTTGTAGAGTCGCTTAAGGCATGCCCTTACTGCAGCGATGAGCATTTCAAGGAGTATGTACTAGTAGAGTTACTTAATAGAGCCATAGCAGAGGTGATTCAGAAGAAAGAATTTATAGAAATGCTTGAGGTAACAGAAAATGAAGATAAAACAGCTTGAGGATGGTACTTTTGTAGGAGATTTTCAGGGAATTGATGGTTCATACTTGGAACTGCTGGTGAAAAATTTTCTTTTGAAGCTGAAGGAAGATACCATTGCAAAGATTATTATGGACGACCCCAACACCCATCTGGATGTGATTATGTATATAAATAATTTAGGATGTGAAATCCTCCAGAATAAACTCAAGAAGGGAACTTTTAGTATTAAATTTAGGAGGTGATATGAGATGGACCAGAAAATTAACGCAAGAACAAGGATATACGAGGTGATGAAGCTTTACCCTGGTACAACAGATTATCTCCTCGAACTGAACATCTGCGGCTGCTCTTTGGGTGAAATTCCGGGAAAGCGCAGCATTGAGCTAACTCTGGAAGATGTTGCCAAGGAAAAGAACATCAATCTGGAAAAGCTCCTGGAAGAACTTAACAGACGAATTTAAGGCAAATGTCAGAGTTAATATATCCATAACAGAGACGATTCTGAAAAAGGAATTTATAAAAATGCTCGAGGTGACAGAAAATGAAGATAAAACAGCTTGAAAATGGCACTTTTGCCGGAGATTTTCAGGGGCTATATGGAACATACCTAGACTTAATGTTAAAGAAATTTATCTTAAAGCGCTAAACAAAGATGATATTGCCGAAATTACTATAGATGACCCATATAACCATGAAAATTTAACCATGCTTATGAATAATTTAGGGTGTGAAATACTCCAGAATGAACTCAAGAAAGGAACTTTCAGTATTAAATTCAGGCGATGATATGAGCTTATTCAGAAAATTAATACCAGAGCAAGGATATACGAGGTGATGAAGCTTTACCCCGATACAACAGATTACCACCTCAAACTGAACCTCTACAGCGCTCTTTGGATGAAATTTCAGGAGAGGGCATTGAGCTAACTCTGGAAGATGTTACCAGAGAGAAGACATCAGTCTGGGAAAGCTCCTGGAAGAACCTAACAGGCAAATTTAATACAAAACGCAGGGTTAATATATCCATAGCAGAGACTATTCTGAAGAAAGAATTTATAAAAATGCTTGAGGTGACAGAAAATGAAGATAAAACAGCTTGAAAATGGTACTTTTGTCGGAGATTTTCAGGGATTATATGGAACATCCATGGACTTAATGTTGAAAAGATTTATCTTAAAGCTGAACAAAGATGATATTGCCGAAATTATTCTAGACGACTCATTTACCTATGAGAATTTAATCATGCTTATGAATGATTTAGGATGTGAGATACTCCAGAATAAACTCAACAATGGAACTTTCAGTATTAAGTTTAAAAGGTCAATCACCCACAGCTAAAGTATGCTCGAATTAAATTTGGCATGGAGAAAAGTCATATTAGTGAACTACCCACGACTAAAGAGGCTGTCCCGTAATCAAAGGAAGGAATACAATTTTAAAATATGTGAAATATATTATTGCCATTTTGTTAATTATGTCATTTCTTTTGCCTGAAAATGTCTGTAATTTTCACCATATCCCAGAAAATACATGAGGAACTCTGTATTTTAGTATATCTGATAGACCACGAGTATAACTTTCCTCCCAGAAGCTGACCCAAGAAGAAAGCTCCTATCAATATAGGGAAGGTTATCAGGCGCCATCCTAATCCTGCAAATATACGAAAAGCAATTACAATAGGAACAGGAATATGAACTGAAAGAAACCACTGACGTGAAAATTTCCTTGTGTTTGCTCTCCAGTATCCAAAAGGCACATTCAAGGCGAGAACGATAATAGCTACATTCAGTATATCCATATTATTTACCTCTATTCTAAATTACTGATTTACTTCTAAGAATGTTATTATTAGATTTGAAATCTCTGGCTATAACTGTCAGGTTTGCAAAGTGCCTGTATAAATAAAGCGAGTTACAAAAATATTTTTGCATGATGTATGCCAATTTTATTTTCCTATAGCCCTCTCATCAGCATTAGCAAAGACAAACAATCTCTGGAAGGTGAATTCTAAACCATTCTTAGATGTCAAATTTTTTAGCGTTTTCATAAATTCCTCTCTGAACAGAATCTTCCTTTCAGACGGCAGTGGTTCTAAAAAAAGAACAAGACCTACAGAGTCTAAAAAATCTAAAGCAGCCGCAGCAGATCTGAATTTAAAGGTGTTCTCAATCTGTTGTATATTTATATCTTTGAAACCGAGATTACTAAGCAGTGCGTAATATTCTTCTAAAGCAGGTACAAACCATGGGAAATCCCATGAATTATAATAGTCTTCCAGCTTCAGCGATTCTATAACTTTAGATGCTATCGATATAAGCGGATGAGAAGAGTTCAGAAGAGGAAATTGTAAACCAATATGCCCTCGTTGCTTAAGAGCAGCCCTGATAGATTTCAACAATTTTTCACTTTCTTTTATCCAATGAATCGCAGAATTGGAAAAGACCATATCAAATTGCCTGTTAAAATTTATGTCGCCTGCATCCATAACCAGAAATTGAATATTTTTTACCAAAATCGACTCTGCCATCCCCTTTGCTTTTTTTATCATCGAAGGTGAAGAATCAATTCCGGTAACATACCCATTATTGACAATTCCTGCCATCTTTAGAGTTAAATTACCAGTACCACAGCCAATATCCAAAATATTCTCATTATTCCTAAATCAATCAACCTCTTGCCCATTGCTGTCTGCAAGCCAGATGCAGAGATATATTTTGAACTGTCCCATTCAAATCTCATATTTTTCAACATCTTTCCCTCATTCTCTGGGCATGTGCCACCTTTAATATATATATTATAAATTCAATGTATTATTCCAGTACTCATGACAACTTTGTAAAGTGCTGATAGAGGTTATAGGATACATACCAAAAGAGAATTTTATTCCAGCCATTAAGGAGGCTCTCAGAAAATTTTAAGAATCGAATAAGAATTGAGGGGTTATAATTAAGGCGAATGGGAAAACCTACGTGCTTTAGTGGGAAGTAGTTCACTTCTTCTCTATTCTCATAAGGAAAATCCTGTTGATTCCTGAAATCATTGCTTCAATACTTGCTATCACAATATCCTCTCTTGCTGCTTTTCCGCTGGCTATATTTCCACTACTATCCTCCAGCTTGACTAGAACCTCAGAAAGGGCATCCCCCCCTCCTGTGATTGCCTCAAGATGATACTCTGTAAGTCTTATATCTTCGACTTCTGAGAGCACCTTTCTCACAGCTTTGAGGGCAGCATCCACTGGGCCTACACCAGTTTCTGCTCCCATAAGCTCTCTATCTTTAAATTTGAGTTTTACACTGGCAGTGGGTATTACTTTGCTTCCTGTCATCACTGCAAACTCTTCGAGAACCAGAACTTTTTCATCGCCTCCGACTTCTCCAATTGCTGTTTCAGCTATAGCCAAGAGGTCAGCATCTGTAATCCTTTTACCCTTATCGCCCAGCTCTTTAACTCTTCTGGTAATGCTGTAAATCTGCTCTCTGCTCGCTTTTACTCCAAGCTGTTCAAGTTGAGCCTGAATTCCATGCACTCCTGCATGTTTACCTGATACTATCCTTCGCTTGTGACCCACCATCTCGGGTGTCATTACTCCAGGCTCAAAGGTCTCAGTATTCTCTAGCACTCCGTGGGTATGTATACCTGATTCATGGGAAAAGGCATTTTCACCTACCACAGGCATATTTGGTGACATTCTAACTCCTGTAAGCCTCTCAACCAGTTTGGATGTCTCATACAGATATTCTGTCTTTATATTCGTATTCACATTGTAAATAGCCTTAAGTGCCATTACACTCTGTTCAAGACTTGCATTTCCAGCTCTCTCGCCAATGCCGTTGACTGCTACCTGAATTTCTCTTGCTCCAGCTTCAACCGCTGCAAGGGAGTTTGCCACAGCAAGTCCAAAGTCATTGTGACAGTGTACATCAATGGGTATTACAACATCTTTGAAGATTTTACCAGTTATATATCGCATAAGAGGAGGGATTGCCACGCCAACCGTATCTGGTATATTTATAATATCTGCGCCTGCTTCCTCAGCACTCTTGAAAACTTTCCGCAGATATTCTAGGTCAGTCCTTGTTGCATCCATAGCAGAGAACAGGCACTTTGCGCCATTGTTTTTGATTCTCTCAACTGCAGAGACTGTAAGCTCTATTACCTCCTCTCTACTCTTCTTTATTGTATGTTCTCTCTGTATATCACTGGTAGATACAAAAATATGAACAATATCCACACCACATTCTATAGCAGCATCCACATCTTGGGGAAGAACTCTTGCAAGACCACATATTTCTGCATGAAGTCCTTCGGATACCACCTTACTGACAGACTTCTTCTCGCCCTTTGAAGAGATAGGAAAGCCAGCCTCGATAACATCAACTCCCAGCTTGTCAAGCTGATGAGCAATGGTTACTTTCTCCTCAACAGTCAGAGAAACACCAGGAGTCTGCTCTCCATCCCGAAGTGTTGTATCAAAAATCCTGACCTGTCTGGGTAGGCTCATTCCCTTCTTCGTATCTTCAAGCACGTAAAAAATAATCCCGCCCTTTCATATTTACAACTCCAAAAAACTATGGAACCACAGATGATTAACGAAGACAAAGCCTTATTGAAAGATTATCTGCTTCCTATATCTTCCACTATATCTGAGGATATGGTTTTCAATTCGTCAATTTTCGCTAGAAGTACTTTCATTTTTTCATATACTTTTCCAGAGGCGTCAAGCTTACCAGATTCAATGCTTTCTCCAAGTTTATATAGGTACTTCAGCTTTTCACTCTTCCTTATTCCTGAAAGAAGGACAGTAACTTCAAGGCTATCTTTGTTTCCAGGCAGGTCTCCCCCTCTAACTTCAACTCCAGCTATATTCTTCTCTACCCAGAGTCTTGATGGTATACTTCCAAGAAAGTCAAGATAGCGCTTTGGTCCAGAGACAACCACAAGAGCACTGTTAGAACTCCTGAAGTCTACAGGGGTGAGGGTATTTTTTACAGACTTTTCAGTCAACGATACCACCATCTCAGGTTTATCAAGATTTTCATCTTCAATATCTATTTTTCTTTTCCCAATGCCGATAGTTGAGATTCCTTTAAATGTATTTATTATATCGCTGGCTGTGAGAACATTACTTCCAAGCTCTTCGGGTGCTCTATACTCACCTACTTCGAAGATATTGTTGAGATACCAGAAAACAGTTCCGTTTATATAATTAAACTGTCCTCTCAACTTCATACTGTCTCTGAGCGTATCGTTATCAACAGGTATAACTGCATCGCTCTCAGCCACTATAGGCTTAAAGCTCTTTGAAAAGTTGACAAAGGTTCTTGAGATATCGTCTCCACCAGGTAATATACCCACATAATAAACAGGTTCCATATAATTCTTCTTCATTTCATGAATAAGCACATCAACAGCACCACCGGTTCCTCCTCCAAGAGAAGATATAACGAGTAGGCAGTCTATATTATCTCTAACAAGGTCAATATGTTCAATAATCCTTATGGCTTCATCAGCCATTATCTTCCTGCCAAGCTCCAGGTTTTTCCCTGTGCCATTTCCGTCAACTATAGACTCGCCTATAACCAGTCTGTGCTTATGCTCATGATATTCAAGGTGAGCTCTGTCAGTATCCAGAAGAATACCAACATAATCAACTTTGGAGACTCCCTTCCTGAAAAAGAGACTGGCTATTCTACAGCCAGCCCCCCCTATGCCTATTATAAGAGGCTTCATAATATTTGAGCAATGAAATCCTCTTTATTAAGAGAATGTAGGAATTGCCCTTTTCACCTCTTTAAAAATTATAATTTTAATCCAATCCAAACCAACAGGTAGCTCAACATGCTCACTGTTTCTCCCACTATCAGGTAAACACGGTTTCTTATGCATGTTTATGACAGGAACGCTTAACACCTGTCCACTCTTGCTAGAATGTATGTCCTGAGCGGAGCTATTATTGGCCAGTAGTATGCGAGGCATAATGAGAGCTTCCTCTCTGTTTAATGCCCCATTTATATAGCAGGGGGCTTGAGGAGTAGCCCCTGATGTGTTCTTCAACTCTACCAATAACTTCTGCATTCTTTAATGCCTCCTATCAACCAATGGCTCCTATCCATCACGGAACAAGGGCCTGCCCTTTTAGCGGGGAGTGATTGACTTAGCCCAGCTCATCTCTCTTTGCCCTTAGAAGGAGAACGACAATAACCAGGACAATAACTATGCCTACACCTATTAAAATGTCCTTTTTATAGGTGCTTGTTTTTACGACACTTACGTTCTGTTTCTGAGCCTGACTTATAATGCCGTTCAGAAGAACAGTTGCCTGCATTGCATTGCTACTTGCCATGTCCACTGCACCACTAGCTTGCTCCTCTTTGGCTATATTTATGCTTTCTGCTGCGACCTTTAGCCTGCTATTCAAACTGGTTGTATTTACACCCCTGCTTTCCAGTCCTTTAACAAGATTTTCTGCTTTGGAAAGTTTTGACTCGGCTATACTTATTTCACTTAGAGCTTGGCTTATTAGAACGTCTGTTACATTTAATCTGACTGTACCGTTGGATATGTTTATATAACCATTGTTCTCCGGGTCATAATAAACATACATCTTTGTACTCAGGACATCTATTTCTGTCAGACTGCTAACTTTAGGAGCATTACCTCTGAGACTTATTTTTACCAGTTTTGTACTATTAGGTATATTCAATTCAATCTGCCTTTTTCCAATAAAACTCTCGGTTTTGGAGTCGTAAGTTATATATACAATAGGATTTGCAATATCCAATGTCAGATTGAGTCTGGCTTCCTGAGGCACTACTCCCTGTTTTTCTAATACTAGGTCTATTGCTATCGGGTTTCCAATTTTTACCACGCCGACTGGGGATACCTTGGGGTACCCTTTCTCAACCACAAGATAATTTGTAGGGAGACCGGCTACAATACCAATACTGAGCACCAGCATTCCCAATATTATGAAACCACTCATCTTCATTCTTATTCCTCCTACAGAGACTGTATATCGCTAAGTAAATCCTCCAAGTCAGGAGGTATACTTTTTTCCTTTTCAATATTTGTCTCCTCTTCAACATTAAATATATTTTCAATACCTGTCACCATTACACCAATGTCCTTTTTTGAACCAGATATGTCCTTCATTCTTATATTGAGTTTAGCATCATATTTATTCTTTATCCATTCTCTGGCGAAGTTTTCTCCATAGAAGCTGTTTAGATTGCCTCTCAATATAAGATAGAACTCTTCAGGCTTTGCATTGTCCAGATTAATATACATTTTATCTCTTATGAGTTTCTGGAGGACATCTTTTGCTGACATACTTTCACTCTTCACACGCATATACCCAAAACCTGCAACTTTTCCTTTTATAGCCTGACTGATTTCGTTAGCCTCTGCTGTATTGAAAAATCTGACTGTAGAGGTGGTTATGATTTTACTGCTTGTTGTAATGTCCTCACCCCTATTTGTAAGTACATTGTTGTCCTGTACAAGTACTCCATCAAAGTTTTTAATTAGATTGATGAAGCCGGAGTAAGCATTTTTCATTAAGTGTGTCCCTTCTCCCAATGAGGGGAGCATAATTACTCCGAAGACGGGGGTATTATAGTACTTCTTTAACCTGTCTGCTATTATACCTGCACCTCCTGTACCTGTGCCACCTCCGATACCAGCAATCACAAAGAAGAAGTCTGGCTTGTCTCTGGTTACCTTCCTTATAGTGTTCATGGCCAGCTCAAGCTCTTCATTTATAATCTTCCTGCCAAGCTCTACATTGGCTCCTGTACCATGCCCTTTTGCTCTGCTCTTGCCGATGAGCACACGGTTTTCCATAGATATATTTCTTAGACTTGTAAGGCTATCAGAGGAAGTATCTATGACAACACCTATAATATCCTCTTTCGTATGGGAAAATTTTGATAGAATACTTGAAAAGGGCTCCTTTTTATAGAAAGCATCAACTATCCTGCAGCCTGCACCGCCTATACCAACTAAAAAGAGCATTTGCCCACCTTAGAGGTTTTCAATATCACCAAGAAGATAATCGATATCCTTCTCTTTAACAGGCTCTTCAGATATCTTCTTCTGCACATCTCTTGCCCTCTGTAGCATCCTTTTAACTCTTGGGGCATTACCTATTCCAGCTAGAAGAACAACACAGCCTACATAGTTGCTTTTTGGTAGAGGATAATCTCCTCCTCTTACCTCAGTACCGGAGATAGTATTTTCAAGCCATTTTCTTGCCTTCTCAATACCCTTCCTGTCAAGCTGTTCATGAGGTCCTGCAATTATAATAAGAGCTTTCTGGGAGGTTGTGTAGTCACATGGGAGTAGAAGTCTGCCTTTAACAGCCCTCTTGGTAACTGATAGAACACGTGAAGCTTTACCTATCTCATACACCTTTCTCTTGACAAATTTTGTAAGAAAGCTTTCCCTCTTAACAGATTCTGAGGCATAGCCTATACTGCATATTCCACCTGCATTAAGTGTATTTATGACTTCACTGGCATCAACAATCATCTCACCTACACGGTTCTTACCTCTAATCTCTCCTGCTCTGCAGATAATACCCAGCCTTTTAACAATTTCCATATTAATCCTGTCATAGGCCTGCCTTACACTTTCACCAGAGTGAAGAAAGGCACCATTATCTACCAGAATTGTCGCATCACAGCTTGGCAGTAATGATTTCAGACACCTTGCAGTATTTAATGTGTAAATATCTCCTTCATTTTCAGCAGGCAATATACCTATTGCATATACTGGCTCGTCATAAACCTCTTTCAGGTGCCTTGCAACCACACTTATCGAACCGCTACCTGTACCCCCTCCAAGACCTGCCACAACAAAAAAGGCATCGAAATCACTTACATTTAATTTTGAGATTTTGTTAAGAATTATCTCAATTTCGTCTTCGGCTATTCTTGAAGCCTTTTTATTGTCAGCTCCAACACCGTGTCCTTTTAGAAGGGTTTCACCAAGGAGTAATCTGTCTTCCCTTGGTATGTACTGGAGGCCCATTAAATCAGAAACAGCAGTATTTACAGCAATACTCTCAAAAGTATGGGGGATATGGCTCTTTCTATCGTCTTTAATAAATAAATCAGCAATCTTACTTCCAGCTTGGCCGAGTCCAATTATCATTATTTTCATTTTTATCCTCCAGCTTCTGATTATTTGATTTATCTTCCTACGCTTATATATAACTTACTATAGTCTATAGTGAAAGTATATTATTGGAGCTTTACGACAATGTGAGCGGAAAAGCCCACCATCTTTAGTAGTGGGATGAGAGCGAACTATTAAGTAGAGATTTTCAAAATATTTAGATATTATTAACCAAATACAATATATGACCTTGAGGTCACGTTGACCATGCTGATGTAAATGCTGCGTTCAATATAGCATTGCGTCAAGGCATCGGTCAATCTGTTGCAGACAGAGATGTAACAGAAGGGAACCCTGATACCCTAAAGAGGCAACTTTATGAACGATGAAGACCTTAGAACCCCACGAACTAAAGAGGCTATCCCGTAATCAGAAATAGTACAAGAAATAAGCTAAATTTAGCCTTTGTAGGCTAAAATAAGCAGTCTTTATATTACTGGGAGTAATTGTCGGACAGCCTCTTTAGTCGTGGGAGTATGTCAGCGCCCTTGTCCAGAAGTGATTGAATATTTCTTCGGTCATGGATGTCAATCACCCATGACTAAAGTCGTGGGCTTGTTCCGTGAGGAATAAGAGCAATTGGTTGATTAGGAGGCATTATAAAGAATGCAGCAGTTATTGGTAGAGTTTGAGAACACACCAGAGGATGCTCCTCAAGTCCTCTGCTCTGTAAGCGAGGCATTAAACAGAGAGGAAACTCTCAGTGTGTCCTGCATAGTACTGGCCAATAACAACTCCGATGAGGACCTACGCTCCAGCAGGAGTGGGCAGCGTTGAACATCGCTGCCGTAAACATGCATAAATCAGTGCCCGACAACGCCGGGAACAGTGAGCAGGTTGAAGTACTTGCTGGTTTAGATTGGATTAAAAATCATTGTTACATTGTTATAATTTTAAAATGGAGGTAGGGCAATTCCTCCCACCTCTGAAGAGGTGGGCAAAACCTGAGTTAAGATGTAGGCTTCCATCCTTCATTGAGAGGCTCAAAACAGCTTTTCTATAGTCAACAATAAAGACATGGAACTTCAGGCTCTAAAATATCCTGAAGTCTAAAACTGGCAGTACACTTTCGGTAGATTGGGTAGAATTTATAGTTATTTTGCAATTATTATGTTATAATCCTAAAGAGGATTTAACAGAATTATAATATATTTCATAAATTTTCCAGTTCTATTTCTTCAATAGGTTCGTAGACTGGACCCGAAGGCTTTAAAGTACTTTTCATCAGTGATATTTTTGTTACGTTTATTCTACCAAGTTCTTCTTTTTCATGTTTTTCGATAAAATCTAAAATATGTTTCCTGGCGCCAGAAAACTTTACTCTTGCCAGAGTTATATGGGGTGTGAATATTCTTTTATCTTTTTCAAAGCCAAGCTTTACAAGTCCGTTTTCAAGTATGCTATGAATCTCAATCAGCTTTTCTTTTCCATCTGCAACATCTGCATAAATAACTCTGATATAAGTTTTACTGGGGAGAGTGCCCGTACCTTTTATGAAATATCTAAAAGATTTTAAACTTTTGACAGATTCTTCCATGACAGTTTTAATGTTTTTTATCTGTTCTTCAGAAATCTCTCCTAGAAATTTAAGAGTAATATGGAGATTTTCATGGAATACTGACTTTACTCCTCTATCAATATTTTTAAGCTCTTCAGTTAAGGATACAAGCTTATCAGAATTTGCATTGATAGCAATAAAACATCTCATGTTTATAATTAAATCTTTATAATAGTTAAATTTTTCAACGAAAATGTTCGACTAAAACAGCTTAAAACATATAAGTTAAATTATATTGTTGTATGATTTGAGAGGGAAATGTAGTCAATCACCCACGACTAAAGTCGTGGGCTTGTCTCGCGAGAGACAAGGGTAACAGGTTGATTAGGAGGCATTGAAAAATGCAGAAGTTATTGGTAGAGTTCAAGAACACATCAGGGAGTGCTCCTCAAGTCCCCTGCTCTGTAAGCGGGGCATTAAACAGAGAGGAAACTCTCAGTGTGCCACACATAGTACTGGCCAATAACAGCTCCGGACCAACTCTCTGGCAAGAGGGGACAGGACTTGCAAGTCCCTGTCATAAACATGCATGGAAAACCGTTAATGCCGACACGACCAAGAAAGGCAAGAATACTTTTGCAGCAAAGAAAAGCAACAGTAGTTCAGCGAACACCTTTCACAATCAAACTAAACTATACAGTAGGAGGAAATAAGCAGGCTCTTACAATGGGTATAGATGCTGGGTATTCAACAATAGGTTTCAGTG
>QIGD01000118.1 GCA_003229935.1 Methanobacteriota archaeon
CCTCATGCGTTGATAAATCTGGCTCATCACGCTGAAGAACTCTTCTTTTAGCTCCTCCCAGAAAACATGGTCTTCCTCCAACAATCCATTACAAGATGGGCACCTGTACCTGCCGACTTTGACGCTGCCTAACCCTTTCTTGGTGTAGCTGTTATAGCTGTTATAGGTCATCTGAGCACCGCAGCTCTGGCAGAATGGTGGCATGGTCCTGCGGAAGATTCCATTAACAGTATATTCAAAATTATTGGTATACTTTCCAAAAATAGAAAGCAATGCATCCTGTTGTGGAAAATTTACCAATGTATAGTTCAAAGCTACCATTTATAACACCAAGAATATCTCTCTTCCTAGACTAATAAATGTTTCAGGAAGAAGGGTGTTCCTGCTCATCTATCACTAGAAAATGCGACTGTGCCATATTACTCATTTCTCGTAGTATTTTTGATTACGGGACAGCTTCTTTAATCATGGGAGTCTGTCAGGACTTTTATAAATGTTAATATAAATGTTAAAGAACCAATAGTTTAACTGGTGTGAACTATGGATTTTACAGCCATAATAAAAAAGGAGGAGAAGCAGTATGTTGCCCTCTGCCCTGAGCTTGATGTAGTCAGTCAGGGTTACACTGTTGAAGAGTCGCTTTCAAACCTGAAAGAAGCGGTGGAGCTTTATATTGAAGAGATGGGCATTCCAGAGGGGGTAAACTCTGAGGCAACAATAATAGCCAGATTTGAGGTAAAAGTGAATGATAAAGTTGCCAGTGCTGTCGGGACCTGATGTCATTAGGATTCTAAAGAAGGTGGGCTGGACACCTGCGAGACAGAAGGACAGCCACATAATACTTGTGAAACACACACCGGAGGGGAAGAGAGGAGTGGTTGTTCCCAACCACAGAGAAGTGGATGTTGGTACTCTTTCTGAGATAATAAGACAGGTGGGACTGACAAGAAAGGGGTTTCTTGATTTGATGAGGAAGAAGTACTGGGATACTACCACGACTAAAGAGGCTGTCCCGTAATCGAAAACACTACAAGAAATAAGCTAAATTTAACCTTTATTGTCTAAAATAAGCAGTCTTTATTTTACGGGAAGTAATTGTCGGACAGCCTCTAAAGTCGTGGGCTTCTATGCTACGTCAGACGGTGTAAAAACTCTTCTTCCTTTCACCCTTCTATATCTTGATTTTATTAACTATAAGAAGCAGGAGAAGAAAAACCTTAAGCAGAGGCCATATCTGAAAGCCGTGGAGATATTTAATGTCTGGATGGATGAGATTGACTCATTTGATGAAAACGTCCAGAAGCGGCTCAGGAAGATTGAGAAGAACTGGGGCCGCTTTACAGCATTCTAGTTCGTGGAGGGTGCACCGGCAACAACACCATAGAGAACTACTACTCCACAAGTCTGAAGACCCACCGCAAGAAGCAGTTCAGGAGCGATGAGGGTATTAAAAATCACATGAAACTCTCGCAGATGAAACGGGCAGGAATGCCGGAGGGGTATAAGAGAACGCTGCTGGAGGTGTTCTCTAAATTCAGGCCTTTTTTGGCTCCCGGGTGAGACGTTAAACCGGAATACGTCTCACAGAAAAATGTATTTGGCTTGAGCGGTAGCCAGCATTAGTCGGGGTGCTTTTTGAACTCACCAGGAGGTTTTGAAGTGGTATGGAAAAAAACAGCGGGTAAATTTGGGGCTAAAAAACTGGAGACAAAGGTTTGTTGAGTCGGGAGTGAAGATTTGAACGAAACAATGAGCAAAAACTTAGATATCACTGGATTTTGAGATAGTGCCAAAAAATCTAAAAAAGCTTTGAAAATTCTGAATTGTCTGCCAGATTTTAAGGATAAAAAAATAAAAGTCAAAGAGGTTGAATTACCAGTCATGTGAACTACCTCTGGTTAACGCAAGGAGCTTCTTTCTGGTTCATCGAGAAGACTGAAGATATTTTAAGTCTTTGAATAGCCCCTGTTTCTATGTGATATTTTATAGTAAAAAGCTCTTTAAATTTTATACTAATGATTTTTCCCTTGTTTTCCTGGCTATTTTTGTAGATATTTTAAAGGATATGATGTTTCCTTCCTTTTCCGTTCTCTCAATATAATACCCAGTCCCAGATCCTGTTATTATAAAGCTGTAAACCTTCTGAGCAGGATATAATGGGTATGGGGGATATTCAATTTTTGGTAATGCTGTTCTCATAATTATAAAATCACCACTACCCTAATGTATGCCCATGCCCATGAGAGACAAGAAGATAATACCCCCTCACAGCCTTTTCATTAATAATAAGTCTTTTAACAAAGCCAACAGTAAGCCAATACTGAATGACTCTACCAATAGCACCTCTGCTAATATTTCTCTCATATGCCCTGTTATACACTTTTTTTAACTCAGCAGGTGGGAAAGGTGTATTATTTTTACCCAGCTTTATGGCAATCTCTCTAAGTGAGTTATCCAGCTCCTCTGGAATATTAATACACAGCTTTTTTCTCTCTTTTCTCAAGTTATACCTCTCCTCACAGAGTTTTACTACAGTATTTTTAAGGGCTGCAACAATTTTTTCATAATCTACTGTGTTTTTCCCCTCTGCCTGAGATGGCTCTGGCTCTCTCTTGACAGGAAGAGGGTTCTGTGGCTGCTCATCAACAGGGTCTATTCCATCAAGCAGGTTAGACATGTCTTCTTCCTCCAGTCTCTCTTCCTTATCACTCTTTTCTTCTGCTTCCACAGGCTCAATGTTATTTAAAAGGGAATTTATATTTTCTTCACTGTTGCCTTCTGTCAGGCCCTCTTCAGAACCTTTTCCGGGAAGATTCCACCCCTGATGTGTCAGTCGAATTATACTATCGAAAATTTTTGATGGGCTCAGAGGGTCATCAGAGGCGAGTAAGTCACTGAGAACCTCTTCTCCTCCTTGTTCTTTTAATGCTTTTTCCAATATATGCTCAGAGTTAATAGAACCTTTTTCCATAAACTCCATGCGGAGTGCTACTCTATCTCTGGGAAGCCTATTCAAAATCTCAGGATACTTCTCAGCAAGAGCATCATAAACTGCTAATACAGTTTTGGTGTTCAAATCACTCATATGAGGGTGGAACACTAGAGTATATATAAAAGAATCATGTCAAAGTTACATGTCTCTGACACATAGCTCAGGACACACTACTCAGGATACATAGCACAATACAAGTAAGAGCAACACGTAAAGATACAGTGCTGTGAAAAGACATATTTCTCTATGAGTTATTATTATCAGATATATTGGTTTGTTCTGTGTTACAGTTATGTTGTTTGTGCGTCATGGCCATCTATCCGGTTGCATTCCTCTGAGTTTTTTTGAGGCCCTCTCTGGTTTATTGTGCATGTTATGATTTTTGCCCTATACTCCGGGTTATTTTCTAAGGCCTTCGTTGTTGTTTTTTTAATGATTTTTACCCTATACTGGTTCCAGGCCTTCATCTTTTAAAGATTCCTTCGGACCCCTTTACTGTCGGGTTCTCTATTGATTCATGATTCGGATTCCTTTACTGTAATTGTTTCATGCTCTGTTGTTGTTGTTTTAATGCCTTTTCGTTACTCGTTGTTGTTTTAAGACCTTATTCTCTGGGTTATTGATCCTGTTATGGTTTTTGCCCTATACTGGTTTCAGGCCTTCATCTTTTAAAGATTCCTTCATATTCCGTTCTGTAATTATTTCATGCTCTGTTGTTGTTGTTTTAATGCCTTCGTTGTTGTTGTTTTAATGCCTTCTCTCGTTACTCGTTGTTGTTTTTTCAATGATTTTTGCCACATACTGGTTCCAGGCCTTCATCTTTGTTACTGTTCCTTCTAACTTCCAGTTACTTTAAAGATTCCGTTCTGTAATTATTTCATGCTCTGTTGTTGTTGTTTTAAGGCCTTTTCTCATTACTTGTTGTTGTTTTTTTAATGATTTTTACCCTATACTGGTTCCAGGCCTTCATCTTTTAAAGATTCCTTCAGATCCTTTACTGTCGGGTTCTCTATTGATTCATTATTCGGATTCCTTTACTGTAATTGTTTCATGCTCTGTTGTTGTTGTTTTAATGCAACTTCTTTGCTAGAGCCTGCACGCCTGCTAACCTGACATGCATTGCCTGCACATGTCTTCCAGCAGTCTTATAATAAACCAGCCTCAAACTCTATGGTAAAAACAAAACCGAAAAGGCCCTCTAATGAATTAGATTAAAAAGAAATAAATCAGTTCGGCCAGCCCTGTGCCTGCTGATTCCTGCCCAGGAGAAAAAGGGGGTGCGGTTGGTTGGGTGAGGAAGAAAAAAGTATGAAAGATAGCAGAAGCTCTGAAAATAAAGTCTGGTGATAGTTTGTGGAATAAAGGATTTATATAGATGTTTAGCATTTATTTCATTATTATGGATATCTTAGATATTGCAAATAAATACAGTTCTCTATTTGTGATAGTTGCAGCAATTACAACAATAGCTACTGGATTTTATAAAGTTAGAAAAAA
>QIGD01000119.1 GCA_003229935.1 Methanobacteriota archaeon
TAAAAATCATTGTTATAATTTTAAAATGGAGGTAGGGCAATTCCTCCCACCTCTGAAGAGGTGGGTTTCCTTGCCCAGATTATCATGAAGGCTAAAGGTTTGATTATTGCACTTGATGTTACAGATAAAGAAAAAGCTCTGAATATTGCTGAGGAGACCTCAAGTTATGTGCAGGCTATAAAGGTGGGCTATCCTCTTGTGCTATCTTCCGGCCTTGATATAATAGAAGAGCTTATGAGTTACACAGAAACCGTTATCGCTGACTTTAAGGTTGCCGATATACCGAATACTTCAAAGATTATATGTCGGCTTGCACGAAATGCGGGTGCAGCATATGTGATAGTTCATGGTTTTGTTGGCGAGGATGTTCTGAAGGCATGTTCCGAAATTGTTGATATAATTGTTGTTGCTGAGATGTCCCATCCAGGTGCAGAGGCTTTTATTCAGCCTGTCAGCGAAGAGATTGCACTTCTTGCATGTGAGTATGCCAAGGGAATAGTTGCACCTGCTACCAGACCTGAGAGGATTACAAAGCTCAGATATGTGGTAGGAAGAAAACTTCTAATAATCTCTCCTGGTGTTAAAGCTCAGGGCGCGGAAATAGGGGATGCCATGAGAGCAGGCGCTGACTTTGAGATTGTTGGTAGAGAAATATATGAAAGTGAGAGACCAGGCGAAAAAGCCAGAAAAATAGCTAAAATTCTTAAAAAGGTTTAATTTTCTCTCTTCAAAAATTATATATTTCTGTTAATGTTTATCTAGGTTTTGTTGACTGATAATGTTGATTGATAAAAAGGAGGTGACATAGATGAAGATTGAAGTAGGCATTCAGGTAGTCTCTGAGATTTATGGATGTAATCCTGATATAATCTCAAAAAAAGAAGTTTTAGGTCCTCTTTTAGATAAGGTTGTTGAAGAGGTTGGTCTGACAGTTATAACTCACAGGCATCACCAGTTTAAGCCAGGTGGAGTCACCTCATTTTATATGCTTGCTGAATCTCATCTTGCCCTGCACACATGGCCAGAGTATGGTTATTGTGCTCTTGATATCTTTACATGTGGTGACAGGAATAGAGCTCTTGAGGCTTCGAGGAAGATTTCGAAGGTGTTAGAGGCAGAAGATGTTAAGGAAAGAGTTATTTTAAGAGGAGTTGAGGAGTTTGAGCAGAAAATCAAGATTGAAAAAGCAATTACTACGTTCCATTAAAACATCACCTAAAACCTTCTGGCAACTTATTCCAGAGCAGGACTCCAGTCTTAAAGAACTTGTGAATGAGCTTGAAGGACTTATCAGAGATGGTGTAATTGAATATAAAAATAATGAGTTCTTACTTAATGGTAGCACAGAGCTGAAACCTAGGCAGAATGTCAGATGTGGTTATTGTTCAGGCTCGGGACTTAAAATTGATAATACCTTTGAGGAAGCTCTTAGGAAATTTGAGAAGCTAACAGAGAACAGGCCTCTTCCTATAGCCGAATATGACCAGGGGCTTATGCATCCCGTATATCTTGCAAAAAAGGCAGCTTTTATGTATGAAAGAGGCGATATTGAAGGTGAGGAAATTATCGTTCTTGGTGATGATGACCTTTTCAGTCTGTATGTTGCTTTAACAGGTTTGCCTGAGAAAATTACTGTCATAGAGCTGGATGATAGAATTACAGGTTTTATAAAGAAAATTGCCGCAAAAGAAAATGTGAAAATTGAGGTTTTAAAAAAGGATTTGAGTAGGGCTATTGGAATTCTTGAAGGGAGCTTCAGTGTATTTGTGTCGGAGCCACCTGAAAGTCTTCTCGGTCTTAAAATGTTTGTCAGAGCTGGAATGAGTACTATAAAAAACAGAGGAGCTGGCTATGTAGGCTTGACAACTCTTGAAAGCTCTCTCAGTAAGTGGTTAAGCTTTGAAGAGTGGCTACTGAGTAACAATGCGGTTATAACAGATATTCTGAGAGACTTCAGCCTATATCCTGAGGATATTAATAAATGGACTGATTTTTATTCTGCATATCCTCTTATGAAAAAAACGGATTTTAAGTTAAATATTCCCGAAAGTGACTGGTATGCTTCATCACTGCTAAGAATAGAGAAGGTGGAGAGGGAGAATTTTGATGAAGAGGACATTTATATGGATGAAGAGACTATTGTCACGCCGGGAAAAGGAAATTGATATTCTTAAAAATATAAAATAGTTCATAATAATCTGGGCAAGGAGACCACCATTTCAATGGGTGGTGATTGACTTCGCTTTTGCAGTAGTTTTTTTCTTATTTGACTTTTTTTTCTTGGGTTTATATTTTGCAGTTATTCCTGATGCGTCTATTATAAGCTTATCAAATCCCAGCCTCTCTTCAGGTATGCCAAGAGCAAGGCCAATTAGCTGTGTGAAATATATTATTGGTAGGTTGACCTTGTCACCGTACTTCTTTTCTATAAGGGGCTGCTTG
The DNA here is from genome assembly GCA_003229935.1 of Methanobacteriota archaeon. Classification (GTDB taxonomy): domain Archaea; phylum Hydrothermarchaeota; class Hydrothermarchaeia; order Hydrothermarchaeales; family BMS3B; genus BMS3B. The sequence continues at coordinate 2,443 of QIGD01000119.1, forward strand.
GCATCCAGACTGAGATGACAGAGAGGACATGCTACAATTATTGCCTGAGCATCAGCTTCTTTAGCCTCCTTGAGAATGTCATAGCTCAGCCTTAAAGCTGTTTCTTCGTTGTTTACCATGACAGGGCCGCCGCAGCATCTTGTTTTTCTTGTGAAGGGAAGTACAGAGGCTCCAAGGGTAAGGGTGATTCTGTCCATAGTCATAGGATTTTCCATATCATCAAAGGTGTAGCTACCATCCGGCCTGATTATCATACATCCATAGTATGTCACAACCCTCAACCCTTCGAGAGGAACTTTAATTTTCTCAGCAAGCTTTTCAAGGCCAAGTTCATTAATCAGTATATCAAGTGGGTGCTTCACAGCCACCTTGCCTTCTACTTTCAAACCAGTACCCTCAAGAGCTTTATTTATCCTATCTCTATTCTCTATACTCTTTTCTACATATTCCTTTACTCTCTTCAGATTCTGATAGCAGCTGGGACAGGGCGCTACAACAGTTGATTCAATATCTTCAGCTTTGGCAAGGTCTCTTGCCGGTAATGCCAAGGAGAGAAGATAACTCTCAGAATGAGCAGAACTTGCACCGCAACAGTTCCAGTCAGGTATTTCTTCAAGAGTTAAATCAAAAGCTTTAAAAACTTCTCTTGTGGAAATGTCATATTCAACAGAAGTAGATTCAAGGGAGCAACCCGGATAATACGAATATTTCATTCTTTTGCCTCCATTTTCCTGACATTCTCATATATCTTCTGGACTTCTTCTATACTTTCAACTTTTTTAGGTTTCATGGAGAATTTCCTGTGTTTAATGAATTCAATACCAAGAGGAACACTTTTTGTGAGGTATTTAATCTTGTATCCAAAGCTTTCTTTACTTCTGAAGGTTGCCTTGAGCATGAGCATGGGTTCAAACAATCTACCAAGATTGTAAACTATTTCATTAAAACTTGTGTAGAAAGCCTGTCCTCTTGTATTTCCGCTTGAGTTGCTGTATTTTATGGAAATGCTTTTAATGGCTGCCATAATATCTGTGATTTTAACATCCCTGGGACAGCGCATCTGGCACAGGTAGCAGGATGCGCATATAAAAGGTGCAGTAGCATTGAGCACCTTTTCACGCATTCCAAATGATACCATCCTGATTATCTGTCTAGGTGTATAATCCATATCTTCCACGCTGGGACAGCCACCAGTGCATGTACCACATTGATAACAGGCACTTAAGCCTTCTCCACCAGCCTGAATAACTTCAAACTTAAACTTAGGGTCCAGGCCATTTATTGCAGTTTTGTTATAAGAATCTTCCATCAAATTAATGCCTCCGGATGGATATATCATTATTTTTCATTATACTTTTTAAACTTTGGATAACCAATACAAAAATTTTGCAGAAGACAGAAAAACAAAGCTTGCAATCTACAAAGCCTTTCAGGAGGCTGTGGAAGCGGGAATTGACATTGTTGCGATGATGGTTAATGACTACGGTGATGTCCCCCAAGATGACTACACTAATCTGGATATACTCTATAATAAAAAGATTATATCTTCAGAATTAAGAAACATTCTCAAAGAAGCAAATGGGCTAAGAATTAGGGTGGTTCATGACTACAATGATATCATAGATGAAATTGTATATGTTTATATTATGAGGTTATTAGAGTCTCTTGAGGAGTTTGCAGGATTAACAGAAAAATGGATATCAAAGAAGATTTAGCATGGGACTTTTTATTTTTGATGGGTAGAAAGGATATTCTGGCAGTGCTACTTTTTGGTTCTTATGCAAGAAGAGAGGCAACTCCGAGGAGCGATATTGACATTTGCGTAGTTGCTCCGAAGGCAGATAAGCAAAGCCTGCTTTCGTTAATTTTCTAGGATGTTAGAAACTATAAGTACCATATATGGCTCTTTGAGGAGCTTTCTCTTTACATGAAGAAGGAGATTGTCAATCACCCACGACTAAAGAGGCTGTCCGACAATTACTCTCAGTAATATAAAGACTGCTTATTTTAGACAATAAAGGCTAAATTTAGCTTATTTCCC
>QIGD01000120.1 GCA_003229935.1 Methanobacteriota archaeon
CCGATTTGATGCCTGTTCGAGGTCTAGCACAAGATACACCTATGACTCAGGAAGCCCACGACTTTAGTCGTGGGTAGTTCACTATCTACTTTCGGAATAATTTGGGCAAGGAGACCATCTATTTTAATGGGTGATGATTGACTCTTTTCTATCGCACTGCCTCAATAAAATTCCTTATAATCCTCTTACCTTCTGCCGTTAATATACTCTCAGGATGAAACTGCACCCCATAAGTCTTATAATCCCTGTGCATCAGAGCCATTACCTCGTTGTCATCCTCTGAAAAAGCAGTGAGCTTGAGTTCCTCAGGTAAACCCTCCCTTTTCACCACAAGGCTATGGTATCTTGTGGCTATCAACGGGTTATCAACACCTTTTAATATACCTTCACCGGAATGAGAAATCCTGCTCACCTTCCCATGCATCAGCCTTCTGGCATGACCTATTTTAGCTCCAAACGCATATCCTATAGCCTGATGCCCCAAACACACACCAAGGATTGGAAGGCTGGGAGATAGCTCCCTTATTAAATCAACGCTAACACCTGCTTTTTCAGGGGTCCCCGGCCCCGGCGATATTATTATACTATCCGGCGATATTCTTTCAACCTCGGCAAGGGAAATATTGTTCCGCCTCACCTCAACATCTACTCCAAGTTCGCCCACATATTGATAGAGATTATACACAAAGCTGTCTATATTATCAATAATCAAAACCCTCATTCAACCAGCCCCACAGCCTTTAACATTGCCTTGCCCTTATTAACAGTCTCTTGATACTCCCTTTCAGGCAAAGAATCTGCTACTATACCTGCTCCAGCCTGAATATAAGCCCTGCCCTCCTGAAGCACTATTGTTCTTATTGTTATGGCAAAGTCCATATCACCTCCAAGAGAAAAGTAGCCTATAGAACCAGCATATACTCCTCTTTCCGTGGGTTCAAGCTCCTCAATTATCTGCATTGCTCTGACTTTTGGTGCTCCACTCACTGTACCTGCCGGAAAAGTAGCTTCCATGGCATCAAAAACATCCCTGCCTTCCTGAAATTCTCCCACCACATTACTCACAATATGCTGCACATGGGAGTACTTTTCTATAGTCATGAAGTCGGTAACCTCTACTGTTCCAAATTTTACAATCTTTCCAATGTCATTCCTGCCAAGGTCCACAAGCATAACATGCTCTGCTCTCTCCTTCTCATCATTAACCATCTCTCTGGCAAGCACTTCATCCTCAACAACATTCTTACCTCTCGGTCTCGTACCTGCTATAGGCCTTACAATAACCTTATTCCCTTCTGTTTTTACGAGAATCTCAGGCGAAGAACCTATAATCTTCATATTTCCAGCTTCAACACAGTACATATAAGGAGAGGGGTTGATTTCCTTGAGCACAAGATACAGTTTTAAGGCATCACCCCTGAAATTGCAGGAGAACCTCTGGCTCAGCACCACCTGAAATATATCTCCCTCATATATGTACCTCTTCGCCTTCTCTACAGCCCTGAGAAAGTCATCTCTACTGAAATTACTTTCAAAGTCTACTTCCGATACCTTTTTTCTTAAATTTAGCTTAGTGGAAGAATTAACAACTCTCTCAAGAAACTTCAATTTCTTCACTGCTCGAGAGTACTCCTCCTCTATATCTCCTTTTTCTCTAATGAACAGATTGGAGATTAATAGCAACTCATCCCTGAAGTGGTCAAACACTATTGTATCCTTAATGAGAAAGAAGAAGATATCAGGATGCCCGTGGTCATCTATAGTGGAAGAGCCAATATCCTCAAAGTACCTCACATAATCATAACTGAAGAAACCAACAAGACCGCCTGAGAACTTCGGAAACCCTGCCTTATCCATCTTAAAAGCTATCTCCTTCTTCAGCAGGAGTAAGGGGTTACCATCAACTTCAACCTCTTCACCGTTGATACTCATTTTACCATGCTTTAAAGATATTATCTTTTCAGGCGAAGAGCCGAGAATAGAGTATCTTGCTATCTTCTCACCAAAAACAGCAGATTCAAATAGAAAGGAATTCTCTGAATGTTTTCTCAACTCTGCATAAACCTCTGTTGGCTTTTTCTCAGCCTTCAACACCTTAATCATGGGTACAGCACAGGGATAACCCAGAGCATCAGCCTTTTTGTAAACTTCATCAATATCAAGCATTAACAAAAACCTCCACCGCATTCTTCACATCTCTACTCTTCATTATACTCGTGCCAATGAGAACAGCATCGCAGTATTTGAGAACATAATTAAGCTCATCAATTGTGGATATACCTGAGGCTGATATTTTAGCTCCTTTAATTATTCTACCAAATTCCCTGCTCCTCTCAAGATTTATCTCGAGTGTATCTTTATCTCTGTTGTTTATCACATATATTTCAGCACCTGCATTGTGTGCTCTCTCAATATCATCAAAGCTGTGAATTTCAACTAAAGGTTCAATACCAAAACTTCTGCTCTTTTCTATAAGCAATTCAAGCTTCTCTGAAGAGAAGAAGCTAGATATTAAAAGCAGGGAATCCGCACCATAATAGTATGCTTCGTCCACCTGTCCTGAATCAAAGATAAAGTCCTTCCTGAGCACAGGCACAGAAACAGCCTCTTTAACAGCTCTTAGATAATCAAGACTTCCATTAAAATACTTCTCTTCTGTGAGCACGGATATACCACAGGCCCCACCTTTTTCCATTTCAAGAGCAATTTTTTTAGGCGCCTCAAATTCTCTTACCCTGCCTCCCGGAGAGGAGAATTTCACCTCTGAAATTACTGGCTTTCCAGTCGCCTTTTTTATTGCCTCTGCAAAACTCAGAGGTTCCCTTTCCTTCTCCACAACCTTACGAAAGGGCTTATATCTCAACCTACAATCCTCAAGTATTCTGTCAAACATAATATCACTGAACAGTTTCATTCATTAATGTAAGTATATGTACATTGTTCCCAACTTAAAGAATTATAGTTAAGCAAGGCAGAATTAAAAAATATGAATATCACACCAGGTGATAACCTGGCTCAAACTCCAAGTGGAGCTATAAGCTCCCTTATTATCTCCATGGCAGCAAAATCCCTGCCCTTACTTATTGCAGAGTCATAGATATCCAGAATGCGCCAGGCATATCCCTCTGCCTTCTCATATCCTTTAATTCTGGCTTCTTCAATAACCTCCCAGTCGCCTGTTTCCATAAACTTCTGATATGATTCGATAATCTCAGGAAACATCAGCTTTCTGAAGCCATCAATAAACGCCACATAAAAACCTAAGGATGCCCTCTTTTGATACCGGATAATGTGATTTAGCATGCCGAAATCATTGGTATCAGCCATGATATCGCCTATAGCTCTGGCAAGCTTTTCCACCCGGGTATTGGGAAACGCCTGAATAATGCCCTGCCACCTGCCATCTTTGAAGAAGGGCTCCTTTACCTCACCGATTTCATGGTAGACATAGATTTCAAGCTCTGCCCCGGAAATCTCATTAAGTTTGTGCCCAATATCACTTTCCTCTTTAAGCTTAAAAGGGTCGAAGTCATATGCTTCAAGAGCATCCTTTATTGAAATTTTACCTGTGTTGCCCAGCTCCAAAATCTTATCATAAAGGAAATATTTCATGGGCTCCCTGCGGGCATATATTATACCGTCCTGAGACATGGCAGGATAGGCATCAAGGTCCCTTGCCATTTCTTTTCCAAGATAATAAACATCAACACCTGATATTTTCTTAATATCCACCACCTCTGCCAGGAAAAATGTAGGTTTAAGCCCTCCTGCATAACCTGCACCATAAATATAGCCAGTATCCTCAAGCACTCTATTGATGCCCTTAAGGTCAAATGGCGAAAAACTCTTCCCTTCCACATTAATGTCATGAAAATCATCTGTTTCCACAGCCCTCCATAACCTTTCGCTGTCATCAATCCAGGACATTATCTGCTCCATATCAGGCTCTTCCCAGGGTTTTATATCCTCCGACCACCTGTAAAAATTCCTGAACCTTAAAATCAGACCACAGATTGAATATGTCCCCCAATGTCTTGCATCTGAAATCTGACAGTTGGTCTGGACCTGGATTTTTAAATCCGTTAAATCCACCATATTCTACTATAAAAAATTAACATTAGCCATTAGGATATAATATCGCAACATTGTTAATATCAGGCATTCAAATGCCTCTAGCTGATCCTGCCTGAGGCTATGAGACTGTGAATTTTACTTTGTATCCTCAAGCTCTGTTACATGTGAACTACCCACGACTAAAGAGGCTGTCCCGTAATCAAAAATACTACGGGGAATAAGCTAAATTTAGCCTTTATTGTCTAAAATAAGCAGTCTTTATATTACTGAGAGTAATTGTCGGACAGCCTCTAAAGTCGTGGGCTTCCTGAGTCATAGGTGTATCTTGTGCTAGACCTCGAACAGGCATCAAATCGGTATATCCCAACCCTACTTTTTTCA
>QIGD01000121.1 GCA_003229935.1 Methanobacteriota archaeon
AGGGGGGCATGTCACATACCTACAATTATGTAACCCCCTGAAAGAACTCATTAAATTTAGGCCCAACAGGTGTGTCGGGATCGGCGGTAGCATGTCTTTTTTTGCCAATTTTCATGTTTGCCGGCTTGCCAGCCTGCACGCTTGTCAGCTTGTTAGCATGCACCTCCAGCATAAAGGATCTAACCCATGAAAGTAGTAATATTAGCCGGTGGCCTCGGTACACGTCTAAGCGAAGAGACCGTCGTTAAGCCAAAACCAATGGTAGAGATCGGTGGTAAGCCCATGTTGTGGCATATCATGAAGATTTATTCCCACTATGGCATAAACGATTTTGTCATATGTTTAGGATACAAGGGTTACATAATCAAAGAGTATTTTGCCAACTATTTTCTTCATCAAAGCGATATTACGATTGACATTAAGAATAATTCCTTAAAGGTCCATCAAAACACTGCAGAGCCATGGAAGGTGACCTTAGTTGATACAGGGGATAATACGATGACCGGAGGACGAGTTAAAAGAGTTCAGGAATACATTGACAGTGAAACTTTTATGTTAACGTATGGTGATGGTGTAGGAGACGTGGATATTAAAAAGCTTTTGGATTATCACAACAGTCATGGCAAACTGACAACGGTCACATCTTCAAAGCCCTCCGGAAGATTTGGGGCATTAAACCTGGACGATGACAATATAGTGAAAGCATTCCAGGAAAAGCCCGATGGTGATGGTTCATGGATTAACTCTGGATTTTTTGTGATGGAACCTGGTGTTTTTGATTACATTGAGGGTGATTCAACAATGTTAGAGAGAGAACCTCTTGAGAACTTAGCTAAGGATAATCAATTAATCGCGTATAAGCATTATGGCTTCTGGAAACCGATGGATACGTTAAGAGATAAGATGGAACTTGAGTCCTTATGGAATTCAGGAAAGCCGTCCTGGAAGATATGGAAGGACTAAACTTGAATGTCTGGGTTACAGGTGCCACAGGTTTTATCGGAAGTCATTTGGTTAAAAGACTTGTTTCTCAGGATAAATATAATATCACAATATTAAAACGGTCAAATTCTAATGTCTGGCGTATAAAGGATATATTAAGTAAAGTTGAAAGCTATGATATTGATAAAGTTAATTTAAAAACGTTCATCGAGAATGAAACTGTAGGTTTGATAGTTCATTTGGCAACAAATTATGGTAGAAGTGGAGAATCAGTTGAAGCTATTATCGAATCTAATATCACATTCCCTTCAACCCTTATTGATATAGCATTAAAGAATGGTTTGAAGGGGTTTATTAATACCGATACCTCTGTTATAGATACCTATTCTTTTTATGCTTCTACCAAAAAGGCTTTCTTGCATCTCTTGAATTGTTTTCATAAAGAAAGGGATTTGAATGTAATAAACCTCCAACTTGAATATGTGTATGGCCCCCAGGATGATGATTCCAAATTCATCCCTTATCTTATTAAAGGCATTTTAGATAATAGATCAGTAAATGCATCTCCGGGCATGCAAAAAAGAGATTTTATATTTGTAGATGATGTCGTAGATGCCTATGTTAAAGCGATAGGGTTAATAGAAGGGATGGACAAGGACTTTATTTCCCTTGAGATAGGGAGGGGAGAGTCAATAAGTTTGAGGGATTTTGCGGGCATTATAGAGAATTTAACATCTAAGAAATCCCGTATAAATTGGAGAGCATTACCCTATAGGAAAAATGAAATTTTTGACTCAAGGGCGGATATAAAAAAAGCAAAAGAGCTTTTGAACTGGCAGCCTAAACACAATCTTGAAGAAGGGTTAAGGAAGACAATTAGATGGTATTTGAAAGGTAATTGTCATGGATAATTGTTTCAACGGTAGTTATAAAGACAAAAGAGTTCTGGTAACCGGACATACAGGTTTTAAAGGTGCTTGGTTATCATTATGGTTAAAGAAACTTGGTGCAGAGGTTGTTGGATATGCGCTGGAGCCGCCTACCAGCCCAAGCCTTTTTGAGGCTATAAGATTAGAGGATAAAATCACACACATTATCGGAGATATTCGGGATGAGGACAAACTTCTTTCTGTTTTTTATGATTTTCAGCCCGAATTTGTTTTTCACTTGGCAGCCCAGCCCTTGGTCAGATTGTCTTACAGAGAACCGAAGCTTACCTATGAGACGAATGTAATAGGCACAATCAACCTGCTGGAGGCCGTAAGAAAAACAGATTCTGTCAGGGTTGTTGTCAATATCACCAGTGACAAATGTTATGATAACAAGGAATGGGTATATGGTTATAGAGAGATTGACCCAATGGGCGGATATGACCCATATAGTTCAAGTAAGGGATGTGCGGAACTTGTAACTTCAGCTTATAGATTCTCATTTTTTAATACAGAAAAATATAATGAACATCAAGTAGCACTGTCATCTGTAAGAGCTGGAAATGTAATAGGAGGCGGAGACTGGGGAGAAGACAGACTTATCCCTGATTGTGTCAAATCCCTTTCTCAGGATAAGGTTATTCTGGTTCGTAATCCAGAAGCCATAAGACCATGGCAGCATGTTCTGGAGCCATTATCAGGCTATCTATGGCTCGGAGCTTTAATGTGTCAGGACGGACACGGGATTAAACTCAGCAGTGCGTGGAATTTTGGACCACCTGATGGTAAAATATTATCGGTGGAAGAGGTCGTAAAGTTAGTGATAAGACTCTGGGGAAAAGGCAGTTATTCTCTGGATATCTCCAATCATCCACACGAGGCTGCTTTGTTGAAGCTTGATTGCAGCAAGGCTCATACTGTTTTAAAATGGGAGCCTATATATGATATTTACACTGCTGTGGAGAAAACTATCCTTTGGTATAAGGAATACTATGATTCCTATAAGAGTGCAAAGATGTATGATATTTCATTCAATCAAATAGTCAGTTATATTGAGTATGCCAGGGAAAAGGGAATTGCATGGAGTATTGGAGAACAAAAACTAAAAATCCGACAGGATATACAGGATATGTAACCAAAATAAAAAATCTTGTAAATCCTGCAAATCCTGTCAAAACTTAACAAGACGGTATTGGAAGAAAAAGAGGGTTATAAAATGCAAGCTATAAGAAAAGTATTGAGAACAGAGGCAGGAAAAGTGTTAATTGATATTCCTGTTGATAAAGATGAAAAAAGCGACACTTATTACTTACTGAAAATGCAAGAGCAAACAGGATATGTGCAAGCTTTATACAATGATCCAGATGAGGATGTATGGAATGAAGAATAACCCAAATATTAAGGAGAACAAAATAAAGGAGGTTTTGTCATGCAGGCAATGAGAATAAAAAAAACTATTGATAACTCACGAGAAATAAGAATAAAAATTCCCGAGGATTTTGCTGACAAGGTTGAAATCATTGTTTTTCCTTTAGAAACAGAGGAGTCATCTGAAGAGGAATTTAATCTTTTGACTTTAAACTGTGCATTTGAGGATGATGAATCTGAAGATAAAATTTGGGAAAGATATTTAACCTCAGAGGGTAGTAAATGATAGGTGAACTCAGTATATGCAGAGTTCCTTATATTAATAAAAAAGGTGCTAAAAAACGTCCGATTGTCATTATTTCTAACCCGAATAGCAAAGGAGATCTTTTAGCAGTAGCGGGAAGCAGTAAGGTTTATCAATGGGAAAAGGAAAGTAATAAAATAATTATAAATACTACTAACTTAGCATCAGGTAAGCTTTACGAAGAAACAGTAATTGTCTGTAGTAAGATTATAACAATCAATCCTTCTTTTTTAGCTAAGACAATTGGAGTGCTTAACAAAGAAACGATAGAGAAAATATTAAGAATTGTTTCCAAAATCCATACAGGTTCCTTTTATAATTCTATTCACAAACCCCGACAAGAAAAAAAATTCATCCCTGATCAGACTAAAATAAACTATGCGGGGCGCGTTTATGATGAAAAGGAGATGATTTCCCTTGTAGATTCGGCCCTTGACTTCTGGCTTACAGCAGGAAGGTTTGCAAAACAATTTGAAAAAGAGTTCGCCGAGTTTTTGGGAGTCAAACATTGTCTTTTAACTAACTCTGGTTCATCGGCTAACCTTTTGGCAATATCTGCCCTGACTTCTCCAAAACTTGGGGACAAACGTTTAAAGCCAGGTGATGAAGTAATAACTACTGCATGTGCTTTTCCAACAACTGTGAATCCAATAATCCAAAATAATCTAACCCCAGTATTCATAGATGTAGATATTGGAACTTATAATATCCAGTCAGATAAAATTGAAGCCGCCATAACAGAGAAAACAAAAGCCATATTTGTAGCTCATACTCTTGGCAATCCGTTTGATTTAGCTAAAGTAATGGAAGTAGCTCGGAAGTATAACTTATGGGTTATCGAAGATAACTGTGATGCTCTGGGTTCTAAATACAAAAGGAGATATACA
>QIGD01000122.1 GCA_003229935.1 Methanobacteriota archaeon
ATGATTGAAAGGAAGGCAGGACAGGTGCTATCAATAATGGGAGATACTGTCCAGATTATGGACCTTTTAAGCTATGAAACCTTCGAAACAATACTTCCTGGTAAGGAGGAGCTTGAAGGTAAGGATATTATTGAGGGCGCAGAAATCGAGTATATATATACTCTGGGAAGAAGAAAGATTATGCGTGTCAGGTAGAAATGAATCTATTCACATCTCCTTTCAATTTCGCAAGAAGAGAGCTTGATTTGGAGGAAGCCGAGTATGCTGTCTTTGGTGTGCCATTTGACAGCAGCGAGACATATAGAGGAGGCTCTCGAGAAGCACCAGCAGCTATAAGAGAAGCTTCCAGAGAGGTGGAGGACTATGACTTCCTTGAAGATTTTGACCTCCTCAGCCTCAAGATTGCTGATATAGGTGATGTTGAAGTTTCCTTTGGAGATGTAAAGGAGACAAAAACCAGAGTGAAGGAAACTGTGGCTGAGGTTTTAAGCAGAGGAGCAAAGCCTATTATTCTTGGCGGTGAACATACTATCTCTGCTTTTGCACTTGAAGGTTTTAAGAAAAAACCATTTTTTCTTTCCCTAGATGCTCATTTTGATTTCAGAGAAGAATACCTAGGTAACAGATATTCCCATGCCTGCACACTGAAGAGAGCTTCAGAGATAGCAGGGAAGGATAATGTTCTGACTGTTGGTGTGAGAAGCGCCTGCAGAGAGGAGCTTGATGCCGTAAGAGAGGAAGGAATTAAATTTATTCCCTTCGGTGAGTGTTACGATGTTGAAATGCTTGTGGCAAGGCTTTCAAAAGTGCTTAAGGGAAAAAAAGTTTATATGTCAATAGATATGGACTTCTTTGACCCGAAGGATGCCAAAGGGGTTTGCAATCCCGAGCCCCCTGGAATATTCTTTTTCGACTTTATTCTGATGCTTGCATTTCTGGGCGAGATTGATCTGGTAGCTCTTGATATCACAGAAGTGGCACCACGCTATGACAGCTACACACCTATACTTGCATCAAAAATCATCTTCAAGGTTCTTGCAAAATATCACAGACTAAAGAAAATGATTTAGTTCTGTCTGCTTCTTTGTTAGAGGGCTGGCATAGAAACCTCTTTCTTTAAGCTCATCTGAAAATTCCTCGGCAAAACCATGTAAAGTGTAAATCACCTGAGGCGATGCCTTTTCTACATAATTTACAAGACCATTGAAATCACTGTGGTCGCTTATGGCAAAAGCCTCATCTACTCTGAATTTGAATTTCGTTGCTCCATGCAGTGCCCAGCCGCTGAGAAGCGCCTCCTTGAAGTTCCCCTTTAAAGAATTTCTCGCTGCTGGCGGAAAGATAAGAACTCTATCCTCTTTTTCCTCTCTTATATTTTCAGAATAAAGCTCGTAGCCGCCAAGATTTACGCCGAGAGCTTCATATTTCTTGCAGTTCTCATAAACTGCTCTGTGGAGCCCGAGCTTATAATCCCCCGAGAGAAGCTTTATTATCTCCTGAGCTTTGCCTAGAGAGTAACCAAGAAGTACAGGCACATCACCCTTAGAAAAACAGTCTTCAATCCAATCTTTAATCTCTCCCAAAACATACTCACGGTCTGGCAGAATATAGAAGGGGCTTCCAAAAGTTGATTCAATTATAAGAATATCGCATCCTTCAACAACCCCCATGCCAGAGGTTTCTCCTCCCTCAAGATGAAGGTCACCTGTATAAATAACCTTGAAGCCATTCTCTATAACCACCTGAGAAGAACCCAACATATGCCCTGAAGGTATTAACCTGAAGCTGACTCCTAGATTTTCAAATTTCTGCCCATAGGCAAGAGTGGAAAAGTGTTTTGAGAGTAACTCTCCTGTCTCTTCAGTGGAAATTACCTCACCAGAGACTTTCGAAGGTGCGTGGTCGGAATGAGCATGAGAAACAAAACTCAAACCCTCTGCCCTTCTCGGGTCGAGCAGTATTCTGGTGTCATCAACAAAAAGCTCCACTCCATTACCAAGGCAAATTATTTCTTCAACCTCCTTATCACTACTTCTTTCACTGTCTATATATTTGTTTTCATAAATGATTACTATTGCTAACTCCTAAAAATTCACATAGGGCCCGTAGCTCAGATGGTAGATCGCTCGCTTGGCATGCGAGAGGCCCCGGGTTCAAATCCCGGCGGGTCCATTTTCTATTTAAACATTTAGAAAATCACACCCCCTCTAAATTTCTATATAAAACTACAATATTGAATTTACACGATTTCCTTTCGACCTGCAATGTAATAATCCACTTCTGTCAGCTGTGAAAAACATGCACAAATTTAAATCCAATTAAAGGATCAATACTATATAATGGAAAAAATATATGGAAATGCTATAATCCTCGATGGCAAGGACTTCGAAATAACTCGAGGATACATTGTAGTAAGAGATGGAAGAATTAAGGAGATAGGAGAGGGTAGACCTTCAAAGAGCTTTGAAGATTTGAAAAGAGGTATAGTATGCCCGAGCTTCACAAATGCTCATGTTCATACAGGAGACGCCTCTGCCCAGGACTATGGCATTTATAAAAGTATCGAGGAGAGGATAGGAGCAGAAGGATTAAAATTCATAGTCATTGAAGACAAAGAAAAAGTTAAGGCTGGCATAGAGTATGCCCTGAAGGAGATGAAATTGCAGGGTACGGGTGCCTTTGCAGACTTCAGAGAGGGAGGAATAGAAGGAGTAAAACTCCTAAAAGATGCCCTCGATAAAATAAAAATAAAGGGAGTAATCCTCGGCAGATTGAATGGAGATACTCCAGAAAAGGTTCTTGAATATTCCCATGGCTTTGGAATAAGTAGCACTGACGCATACAACTTTAATACATTCAGAAATCTTCGAGAACTTGCCAAAAATGAAAAAAAACTCTTTGCACTGCATGCAGGTGAAGTTAAAGACGACATAAAAGAAGCTTTAAAGCTCAGGCCTGATTTTATTGTCCATCTGACCCAGGCAGATGAAGAAAGTCTTGAAGAGATATTCAAAAGTAAGACAAAAGCTGTATTATGCCCAAGAGCCAATGCCACACTGGCCGTTGGCCTGCCCAGAATAAAGGACATTCTTGAAAATACTCTCACTGCTATTGGCACAGACAATGTTATGATCAACTCCCTCAGTATGCTCAGAGAGGCTGAGTTTATATTTAAAATAGCAAGGGCACAGAGTAGAGATTACAGATTCAGTGCAGCCGATGTGCTCAAAGCTGCAACGATTAACGGAAGAAAAATTTTAAAGCTGGATGACAATTCCCTTGAAGAGGATAACATTGCAGACTTTATTGTATTCAGAAACAACAGATATATATATAACCCGACATTAGGAATTATACATAGATTTGAAAAGAGTGATATTATTAAAATTATAACGGAGGAATGAGGTTGTACAGAAAAATTCTTATACCCACCGATGGATCAGATACAGCTAATAAGGCAGTTACCCATGCCATAAACCTCGCAGAGGCTCTGAATGCAGAACTTCATGCCATGTATGTGGTTGACATAAGCGCTTTTGCAGGTCTTCCAACGGAGATAGTATGGGAAAATATGAAAAATTTACTGAAGTCTGAAAGTGATACTGCCATGAAATCTATAGAGAAAAAAGCAACTGAAAAGGAAATAAAGTTTGAAAAAATTGTAAAAGAAGGAGTTCCTGCTGAGGAAATAGTGAAAACAGCTAAAGAGATTCAGGCTGACCTTATTGTTATGGGTACCTCTGGAAGAACAGGTTTAGATAAATTTCTTCTTGGTAGTGTTGCAGAGAAGATTATAAGAACCTCTCCCTGTCCTGTCCTAGTCGTACACAAATAAGTTGAGGTGGAATCCGTGAAAGTCAGAGAGATTATGACAGATATGGTGATTTCTGTCAAAATTCCTGGAAGCAGGGCTGATGCTATAAAAAAAATACTAAAAGAGAATATCTCCTGTTTACCTGTTGTAAAGAGAGGTACAAAAGAACTTATTGGTATAGTTACAAGAGAAGATTTTGCTAGAAATCCGGAAGAGGAACAGCTGGCTCTCCTGATGACAAGAGACGTGAAAACTATTTCACCCGAGGCTGATATCAGGGAAGCTGTAGAAATATTCTCCTGTGGAGAGTTTAGAAGACTTCCTGTAGTTGAGAATTCCGAGCTCGTGGGACTAATAACAGTAAGTGATATTGTCTGGCGTTATATATCAAAACTTGGCCTTACATATCCAGTTGAGAAGTATATGGCAAGTAAGATAACCAGCATATGGGAGAAAACACCCCTGAAGGTAACCTACGAAATTATGCATCTTTCTGGAGAAAGAGCCATACCTATTCTAAATGATGAAGGTAAATTTACTGGAATTATTGGAGATACTGACCTTCTTAAAGTTCTTGAAGTTAGTGAAAGTACAGTTAAATCCGAGCTCTGAGCTCTCGGGAGGTACAGAAGGCGATAAATGGGGCTGGGATACCAAGAATATAATATATATTACAAAAAAACGTCTTGAATTTCCTGACAAGGTAGTAAAGGATATTATGGTTGAGAAGGTTGTTATTGTTAGAAAAAAGACAGCTATAAGTGAAGCAGCAAAAAGAATGGCAAAAAATAGAATAGAACAGATTCCGGTTATAAATGCAGAGGGAGACCTTATAGGGATTGTAAGAGATAGTGATATGATTCAGGCTTTACTTTAACTGCAGGTTTTTATATGCACGAAAAAATTATTGAGATAGCTGTCAGACGAGGCTTCCTTTATCCCAGTTTTGAAATTTATGGAGGACTGAGTGGTTTTTATGACTATGGCCCGCTCGGTGCACTCCTGAAGAAGAATATAGAGGATCTGTGGAGAAACTACTTCTGCCTTCAGGAGGGCTTCTTGGAAATATCCTCACCCACAATATCACCAGAGGAAATCTTTATAGCATCAGGACACACTGGAAACTTCACTGACCCCATAGTCAAATGCACAAAATGTGGTAACTTCTTCAGAGCAGACCATCTTCTTCAGTCTTATGACATAGAGGCAGAAGGGCTCAACTCCGATAAAATAGACCATTTAATAAAAGAAAGGAATATAAAATGTCCCGATTGTTCTGGCAGTCTAGGTAAGGTTAAAACCTTCAATCTAATGTTCAAAACCTACATCAGTCCTGGAAAAGGCAAAGTTGGCTATCTTCGTCCAGAAACTGCCCAAAGTATGTTCATACTTTTCACAAGACTCTATAACTTCTATAGAAGAAAACTTCCATTTGGAGTAGCTCAGATAGGCAGGGCTTATAGGAATGAAATTTCGCCCAGGCAGGGTCTTATCAGGCTGAGAGAATTTACCCAAGCTGAAGTTGAAATATTTATTGACCCCAGAAATAATAATCACACAAAATTTCAGCAGTATGCAGAGGAGAAGGTAAGGCTTCTACCCAGAGATAGAGATGATACTATTGAAATCACTGCAAGAGAATCTGTTGATCTGGGAATTGTCGCTCATGAATTCCTCTCCTATTATATTGTACACACTAAAAATTTCCTGCTTGCCTGCGGTATTCCTGAAGAAAAGCTAAGATTCAGACAGCATCTTTTAGAAGAGATGGCACATTATGCGAGAGACTGCTGGGATGCAGAGATTTATACCAGACAATTCGGCTGGATTGAAGTAGTTGGTATTGCTGACAGAACAGACTATGACCTCAGGGCACATGAAAAAGGGAGCGGGACGGAGCTAAAAGCTTTTAGAGAATATGTTAAACCAGAAATTGTCAGAGAAATTAAGATTGAACCATTGATGAATAAGCTTGGGCCAGCTTTCAAATCAAAAGCAGGAGATATTGCAGAGAAAATAAGAAATCTCTCCCCAGAAGAGACTGGAGATGAGATAAAGATTGAACTGGAAGGAGACGTTTATACTATCAGTAGAGAG
Organism: Methanobacteriota archaeon; assembly: GCA_003229935.1. GTDB lineage: Archaea > Hydrothermarchaeota > Hydrothermarchaeia > Hydrothermarchaeales > BMS3B > BMS3B. Next base: position 5,912 of record QIGD01000122.1, read on the forward strand.
TATTTCTGTATAAAAGAGACTAAAAAGAAAATTACTGGTGAAAAATTTAATCCTCATGTTATTGAGCCCAGTTTTGGTATAGATAGAATTTTTTATTCCATACTTGAAACATCTTACATTGAGAGGGATGGAAAAAATATTCTGAGAATTTCCCCAGCACTGGCTCCAATGAAAGTTTCAATCTTCCCACTTGTGAAGAAGGAACCTCTACCAGAGATTGCTCTGGATATTTCTGACAGAATAAAAAGAAAAAGTATTTTTACATATTATGATGAGAATGATTCCATAGGAAGAAGATATGCCAGAAGCGACGAAGTAGGAATTCCATATTCTATAACAATCGACTTTGATGGTGTAGAAAGTAAAACGGTTACTTTAAGAGATAGAGATACAACCGAACAGGTTAGAATTAAAACAGATAAAGTTCCAGCTTTTATTAAAAAGCTTGTAGATGGAGACCTGAAGTTCAGAGATATTAAAGAAGCTCATTAATTTTCCTTATAGCATCAAGAATTTCATTGATTATTCTAATATCTTTTTCAGTCTTTAAGCGCTCCATGAGCTCTCCTCTTTTAGAAATTATAACTTCAGAATAGCCTGAATCATTAGATTCTACTGTCTTCTTCTTTTTTTCTTCACCCTCCTTAACAATAACAACTTCACCACATTCTGGACAGAAAGTTTTGTTGTTCTGCCTGAAAATAGGGAAGCTGCAGTTTGGGCAGTGATATGCCAGCATAGTTGCTCCAGAAAGGAGATACTCCGCCATCTTTTTTATAGAAGAATCTTCTACCATAGAATAAATCTAAACGTTAACCTTTTATAATAATTAAAACTTAGAGATAGTATAATTCTTATAGACGATTTTTGATATAAGGAGGAATAAGTATGACTGATGAAGAGACTAAAGTTGAACAGATATGTAAAGTGTTGAGCCAGTTAATTGAAGATACCTCAGTTCCTAGGAACATCCGGAGAGCTGCAGAAGAAGCAAAAACTACACTTCTCAATAAAAGTAAAGACATAGGAGTAAGGGTAAGTTCAGCTATATATATCCTCGAAGAGATAAGCAATGATAGAAATCTGCCTCTACATGCTAGAACTCTCATCTGGAATGTCAGCAGTGAACTAGAAACTGTAAAAATATGAAAGAAGATATTATCTTTACTGTAAATTCCCTAAATTATTTAAAGTCAGATGATTTGAAGGTAATATCTAGGAGTATTCCATATAAAAAACTTGAGAATTTATTAAACACATTAATTATAGAGAATAAAATACTTCTTCTAAAAAAAGAAGAGAACAGGATAGATGAAGAAATTTTTATTTCTGGTCCGTATGGAGAATCTGAAAAAGCTGAAATATTACTAGAAGGAGAAAGTAGGAGAGATATAAATGATATATATTGGAATAGATTGATGAAAAGAGTGAAAGAAGATATAAAAAAAGAAATTAAAAATCTTAAGATTGAAATAATAAAACTCTATGATACTCCAGAAAATCTTGAAAAGGAATATTTCGACGTTTCGATAAAATATCATAATTATTACAGCTTTTTTTTTAATATAAACTTGAATAAAAGTCTAAATATGAAAATTCACCTTGAAGAATTTGAAGGACTGATAGGAAATATAAGAGAAATTAGAAAACTTCTCGATAATCTGGAGTACTGACACACCCCTATATTTCCAGTAGAACTTAAAAGAGTAATA
>QIGD01000123.1 GCA_003229935.1 Methanobacteriota archaeon
GAGAGAAAGCTCCTTTCCTGCGTGGTATCCTGTTTCCAGACATTGGCGCATCCTCCTTTCTTTTAGGCCGGTAACTATTACCAGCCTTTCCCTAAGGTATTCGTTTGTCCCAGCAAGGAATGATGTGCCGGCATTTTTACACTAATTATAAGATATTACCTCCCTTACTGCCTGCAGAAAAATCGAAACAACAACAATTTTGCCTGTTGACAACCTCTCAGCCGGTTGCTAAACTTATCCTGACAGTGGATAGGTAGTCGGAACCGGCGGAAACGCCGGGGGGGAAAAAGCAATTTCCCACTACTGCACTGTTAAGTAAATTTCAATACGTTTTGTCATGCTGGCCCCTGCTTCCGCAGGGGTAAACTTGTCCCCGCAAAAGCGGGGATCCGGTATCTACCTGAATGGATTCCCGCTTTTGCGGGAATGACAGAATATGGAAATGCATATACTTAACAGTATAGTAGTGATTGGCAGTAAGAAAGGGATATTTATGAAACTTTACGAGGATTGTATTGTTAAATTAGAATACAGATCAAGTAGCTCCCCTACCAAAAAATATATAGGTGAGGTATTAAAAGCACTTAAAGATAATCACATAGATGCCTGGTGGTCTTCTGTAGTGGACCCTGTTGGAATGCCTTTGTTCCCTTCGAAAATCTACCCTGCACATTATCCGGAGGCATCAAAGGAAGCGTTTTCCTATTTAGTTAATGGAGCGCACGACATGGGGATAGTTGTTATGAGCTGGTATCCGTTGAATATGTCGAAGTGTATTACAGATGCCCATCCCAGTTGGCGGATGAAGTTTCTTAACTATCCAAAGATAAATATAGATAAAGAAAAAGCAAAGAATTATGTATGTTTTAACTCACCATACAGAGACATTTTACTTGAATTTCTCAAAGAGGTCATAGAAGAATTCAATTTCGATGGATTCATTTTTGACGGTGCAAGTTGGTCCATGCCTCCTTATGGTAATATGAAGGGATTTGTTCCCGGATGTTGCTGTAATTTTTGCAAAGAGAGGTTCTTAAAAGAAAAAGGCCTTGATATTCCTACTAAGATTGACTGGGAAAGTGAAACATTCCGTATATGGATTAAATGGCGGTATGAGATTTTTATGCAGCTTTGGAAAGATATAGTTGAGGCTGTCAACTCAGTTAATCCTCAGGCAACGGTCTGCTTTAATACCTCAAACCGACGTTATCAAGGCAACTGGTTTAGTGCAATTCCATTGAGGTGTTTGAACCTTGATGCGGTCATAAAAGCAGAATTTAATTGTTTTTATGGACAGGCAGATTTTCAGATGAAAATGCTAAGGGCAATGGGTGGTAAGAAAGGATTTGAATCCTGGTTGGCGATGTGCGACTCATCGATTGCATGGCATCCAGGGTTAACTATAGACACGTTGATACAAGCAGGGTTAGGATGTCTTTCGGCAGGAGGAGCGATGTCCAATGGTAGTGGTGCCCCTATAAGTTTTGCTGCTTCTGCCTTGGGAAAGGTGAGAAAAGTGCTGCTACCACGCGTAAAATATAAAAAAGGAAAACCAATAGAATATGCTGCAAATTGGATATCACAACAGACTATGGACTATTTTGGGCATGAAGATGTAACCAGACAGTGGGATTTTGTGCAAGGCGTAAATGAACTTATGCTGCAGTGCCACTTACCTTGTGAGGTGGTTTTTGATGATCATATTGCAAAAGGCGATTTTTCCCAATATAAGATTGTAATTGCTGGGAATGCAGTATGTATTTCAAAGAAACAAGCAGAGAATCTTGAGAAATATGTAAGAGAAGGAGGCTTACTTATTCTGTGTAATAAGGCTGGGACAATGAATGAGGAAGGGATACCATATAGAACTCCTATTCTTGATAATCTCATGGGGATAAAATCAAGGCGTGAGGGGAAGTCTGAACACCACGAGATATTATATCCTACGGAAGAAAAGCTTCTAAAAATCTCAGGGGGCTCAATCGGCATAATACCTTCTTTTGAATACCAAGATTTAACTATTCCAGAAGCAGTGAGCAGGGCCGAGATTATCGCTAAGATATTTGAACAAGGAAAGGAGGGCATATGGAAGGAAAGGAAACCAGATGGGGATGGAGCATGGTTTATAAAGGTAGATAAAGGGAAGATTCTTTACTTCTGCGCAGATGTTTTTGAGGCATATCTGAAATTCCCCACACCGGGTTTTCGTAGATTTTTAGAAGCCCTTTTTTGTAGATATACAAAACCTTCCCTTAAACTGGATGGACCAATAGCAGTCACTATGAATGCTATGTGGTTGGAAGAGGGTAAGGTTTTAGTGCACCTCCATAACTACCCGGGACCAGGTTATCGTTATCCTTTGAAATACCATGCAACAGTTTCAGATATACCTCCAGTAGGTGAGATGACATTGCAGGTAAATATAGGGAGAGTCAAATCAGCCGAATCTGCAATTAGCAAAAGGAAACTCGAGGTTAAAAATTACCATAAAATTATTATTCCACAATTGAATCGGCATGATATACTTATACTTGATGTCAAGTAGACTGATAGCAATAGAGATTATCCGAATGAAAGGATGGAGCCTTGAAAATGAGAGATAGTATAGATAGACGCATTTGTTTACGAGATTATGGTAGAATGCCCCGTTCTTTAGAATGTGGGATGAAATGGCATCCGCTTAGTGGGGGTTATAGGAAGCCGCTAGCCCCTTAAAATGGTCCTTCCGCCGAAGATGCCCCGCCCTTTGGGCTCGGGGAGCTTCACTCAATGATACCATGGAACAGTTAGTCAGTGTGCTTCCCCTGCCAAAAAAATGCGAGGTTCCCTGTTAGCTAAAATTTAAAAGTGGACACTTTAAGAATTAAAAGTAGACACCTTGTAAATCACTGTTTTTAATACTCTGAACATCAATAAGTTTGTTATCAAGCCAGAATCTAACTTCAGAAAGTTTATTGTTAAGTTGGTAAATACGCAGATTCACCTTATCTCTGGGATTAAGACCATTAACTTTAAGCAGCAAATTATTGATAGAGATTCTTCTGTAAGCATCAGCAGTTCTATTGACTCTAAGACAAAAAATATCCTTAGCAGATTGATAAGGTGGTCTGATGGTAAAATCTCTAAATAGAGATCGTCTTTCTTTTAAAGCTCTTTGAAATCTAAAATGAGGAACCTCGCGAGTAGTAGAATGAACCTGGCGGTTATTATACCGATGAAGCTCCTGGTTAAGGATTCTTTGAGCATGTTTTATATCCGTAACATTTTCTCTGACACAGGTTCTTATAAGCCTGTCTTGTAGCCAGCCATAAGGTCTTTCAACCTTGCCCTTGGCTTGTGGAGATAAAGCGTGAGTAATTTTAACATTGCAGTCTTCCAGAACCTGGCTCCATTGAGTGTTTACATCATCAGTCAACTTATAATGCTTACGCCACAAAGAATCTCTACCCTGGACAAACCTAAAAATAGAATGACTGTCCACATAGTAGCGATAAGGGACCCCGTGTTTTAAGAATACCGTCTGTAAAGCCATAATATGAGCCCAAGAAGTTTCTTTCTTTATAAGTTTGGCATAAAGCATAAACCGGCTAAAGTCATCTATAGAAGTTATCAGATACCATTTTTCTTTGGCTGGCGGAGACCATAAGTGATGAGAAGCATCATGTTGGATCAACTCTCCGGCATAGTTAGTTAAAACCTCCCGATCATGAACAGCTTTTTTAGGTCGCTTTTTTAAATAAAAGCCGTGCTTTTTAGCCCGGTTGATGACAGTAGGTAAAGAGATCTTTTGGTCGTATTTGTCTTCCAATCGGCCTTTAATATAACTGTAGTTGTAACGTTTTAGAGGTACGTCTTTATTCTTTATTAACTTTTTATCAATTTTTAGTTCTTTTAGTATATTCTTTTCAATACGTTGAGATATAGCTCGGGTTTTAACTTTTCTGTTATATTGGATAGAGAAGTCATCAGGGTTTTCTCGGTAATTTTTAATCAAAGCAAAAAACCTTGCTTTCCCAATACCCAGAATTTCCTGAAGGTACTTTCTTTCGACTTCTTTACTCAAATAACGTTCAAAAAGATTCTTAACCTGACTATCCGTAAATCGCTTATGTAGCTGTGCCATAATATAGGCCTCCTTTCTATGGCATATATTACAGCATAAGGGTGTCCACTTTTAAATTTTAAATCTAGTAAAAAGTGTCTACTTTTAATTTTTAGATGACAATTCAAATCGGGCCCTTGACAAGAAAACAATAATATGGTAAAC
>QIGD01000124.1 GCA_003229935.1 Methanobacteriota archaeon
CAATTTCAACTTTTCCGTTTGCCATGGAAGGTTTGAGGAGAAGAAGTAATGCTGAGATGGGTCTCGAGAAGTTAAGAAAAGAGACTGATACAGTAATTGTTATCCCTAACGACAAGCTCATTGAGATTGCTCCTAATCTACCCTTACCTGCTGCCTTCAAGGTGGCAGATGAAATACTTGTGAGGGCTGTTAAGGGTATAGCTGAGCTCATAACGAAACCTGGCTTGATAAACCTCGACTTTGCCGATGTGCGTGCTGTTATGGAAGATGGTGGTGTGGCAATGATAGGCATGGGTGAAAGCGATACTGAAAATAGAGCAGTTGAGGCAATTGAGAAAGCTATAAACTCACCTTTGCTGAGTGTTGATATAACGGGTGCCAAAGGTGCCCTGATAAATGTCGGTGGCGGCGAAGATTTGACACTTTCTGAAGCAGAGAAGGTTGTAGAGGTTGTTAGTGAACGTCTTGACCCCAGAGCTAATATTATATGGGGTGCCCAGATTCAGGATGACCTTAAGGGAATGCTCAGGGTCATGCTTGTAATAACAGGCGTTAAGAGCAAGCAGATTCTGGGTACTGAGATGGCAGGTATAGAGGATAAGGAAGAAGACGACCTTAAAAGTAAACTTGGAATAGACTTCCTTGATTAGGTGTATGTATGGCAGGAGTAAATATTCCTCATATCAATTTGCCAAATTTGCCAACAAAGGCGCAGATCAGGGCAAAGATGAGGGAATGGTATAGAGTTATGAAACTTGCCAGAAAGCCAAGAAGAGCTGAATTTATAAATGTTGCAAAGATAACAGGGCTTGGTATACTTGTGGTTGGCTTTCTGGGGTTCATTATAAAGCTTGTATCATACTATGCTACACTTATTGTAAAGTAAGAGGTTGTTAAAGGAAAGATTTATATATTATAAAGCCTCAACTTCCTAATTCCTACTTTTGTTTATTTTATGGAGGAAACCTATGGCAAACATTTATGCTGTTAAAACCACTGTAGGACAGGAGCGCAATGTAGCAGAGATGCTCTGCCGCAGAGTTGAGAAGGTTAACCGCGAAGCTGAGGAGCTCAACCGTGAAGCTGAGGAGCTCAACCACAAAGCCGAGAAGCTCAAGCTCAACCGTGAAGCTGAGAAGTTCAACCACAAAGCCGAGAAGCTCAAACACAAAGCCGAGAAGGAAAAATACAATGTGTATTCTGCACTGGTATCCAATGAAATAAGGGGTTATATCCTGGTGGAAGCTCAGGATAAAACCGAGATAGATAAGAGTCTTCGTGGAGTAAGTCATTCTAGAGGGCTGGTAAAAGGCAAGATACCATTTGCAGAAGTTGAGAAGTTCCTTGAGCCCAAGTCTATAGTTACAAAGGTGAAACAGGGCGATATAGTCGAGCTTATCAGTGGCCCCTTTAGAGGTGAGAAGGCGAGAGTTGTCAGAGTTGACCAGAAAAAAGAGAAAATTACAGTTGAGCTTTTTGAAGCTACTGTACCCATACCTGTAACTGTTGATGGTGAAAGTATCAGAGTGATTAAGAAGGAGGTTTCAGAAGATGAAACAAGTGGTTGAGTCTCTTGTTGATGGCGGCAAGGCAAGTGCAGGTCCCCCATTGGGTCCAGCCTTGGGGCCGATGGGAGTTAATATAGGTAAGATTGTTGCTAAAATTAATGAGAAGACCAAAGATTTTCAGGGAATGAAGGTTCCTGTGAAGGTCATAATTGACCCTGCAACAAAGCAGTTCGAGATTGAGGTGGGTGTTCCTCCAACAAGTGCCCTTGTGCTCAAAGAGGCTAGTATTGATAAGGGTTCTGGCGATGCCAAGGTGGACCTTGTTGGTAACCTTAATGTGAAGCAGGTTGTAAAAATAGCAAAGATGAAGAGGGATTCTATGTTAGCCTCTACCCTAAAGGCTGCTTCGAAAGAGGTTATAGGAACATGCCTGAGCATTGGCGTAACTGTTGAAGGAAAACCTGTCAGAGAGATGTTAGAAAACATTGATACAGGGCAGTATGACAATAATTTTGAAGAATGAGGTGATAAATTGGCTACGACTACCGAAGCTATTCTAAAAAAGGTAGGAGAGGTTAAGGCAAGTTCAAAGGCAAAGAAAATAAACTTTGTACAGAGCATTGACCTCGCTATAAATCTGAAAGATGTGGACTTAAAAAAGCCCGAGAATAGAATAAATGATGAACTTGTTCTATCAAAAGGCAGAGGAAAGAAGTTGAAAGTGGCAGTTATAGCATCTGGTGAAATGGCGCTTCAGGCCAAAGATGTCGCAGATAGGGTTATAACAAAAGAAGAGCTTGAAGAGCTTGCAAAAGACAAAAAGGCTGCGAAGAAGATTGCAAATGAGATTGATTTTTTCATTGCCCAGTCAGACCTCATGGCCACTGTGGGTAGATTCCTAGGCCCCATCTTGGGTCCCAGAGGTAAGATACCCAAGCCTCTTCCAGTTGGTGCACCCATAGCTCCTCTGGCAGATAGGCTGAGAAAAACAGTAAGACTTAGAAGCAAGGACAAGCCAGTAGTACATCTATCTGTGGGTACAGAGGATATGAGTGATGAAGATATAGCAGAGAATGTAGAGACAGTGCTAAGCCATATTGAGAGACGTCTTGATAAGGGATTAAACAATATAAAATCAGTGTATATCAAAACAACCATGGGACCAAGCATCAGGCTGGAGGTTAAGTAATGAGCCATATTGCTAAATGGAAGATTGAAGAGGTTGATAATCTTGCCACACTTATTAAAGAGTATCCCGTGGTAGGCATTGTAAATATGGAATGCATACCAGCAAAGATAATCCAGAGGCTCAGGAGAGATTTCAGAGGCATTGCATTAATAAAAATGTCTAAGAAAAGGCTAATGTTCCTTGCTATTGAAAAAGCTGCTCAGAAAGAGAAGAGCATTGAAGATATGAATGAGCATATTTCAAATCAACCTGCCTTTATCTTCTCAACGCTGGATTCCTTCAAGCTGTACAATCTTCTCAATAAGAATCAGGTTCCTGCACCTGCCAAGCCAAATGTTGAGGCACCCAAGGATATTATAATACCCAGAGGGAATCTTGGTGTACCAGCCGGACCTCTTCTGGGTGAGCTTCAGTCTATTGGTGTAAAGACTGCTATTGAAGGCGGAAAGATTGCTGTGAAAACTGACCTAGTTGTTGTCAGGGAAGGCGAAGTAATAAGTGAAAAGGTGGCAAATATACTGAATAAAATAGGTATAGAACCTCTGGAGGTCGGGTTGGAACTTCTTGCCGCCTATGAAGATAGAACAGTTTTCCTTCCAGACGTTCTTGCTGTAAGTATACAGGAATTAATTGGCAGGGTTTCCCTTGCACATCAGCAGGCTATCAGTTTGAGTATCAACTCAGGCTTCCTTACCACGGAGACTTCAAAGATTGCTGTTGCCAAGGCCTTCAGAGAGGCAGTGGCTCTTGCTCTTGAGGCTGCAATATTTGAGCCCGAGATTATGGATAAGCTTATGGCTAAGGCCAATATGCAGATGTTAGCATTGGCACAGAAACTCAGCGATGAAGCTCTTGACGAAGAGCTGAAGTCAGTTAAAAGTGCTCAGAAGCCTCAGTCAGTTGAAGAGACTCCTTTGAAGGAAGAGGATGAGCAGGAAGAAGAAGAAAAGGAAGAAAAAGTAAGTGAAGAGGAAGCCCTTGGTGGTTTAGGTGCCTTATTTGGATAATAAGAGGTGAGAAATATGGAATATGTTTATGCAGCTATGCTCCTGCATTCGGCAGGAAAAGAGATAAATGATGAGAATATTAAATCTGTTCTCAGTGCCTCAGGTGTTGAGGCTGATGAAGCTAGAGTTAAAGCTCTGGTAGCTTCCCTAGAGGGAGTTAATATAGATGAAGCTATAAAGCAGGCGCCTATTGCTCCCGTTGCTGCTGCTCCGTCTGTAGCCGCTGCTCCAGCTGAAACTACTGAGGAAGCTCCAGCTGAGGAGGAAGAAACTGAAGAAGAAAAGGAAGAGGAAGCTCTTGAAGGCCTTGGAGCCCTATTTGGCTAAATTTTCCATTCTTTATTTATTTTTGAAATAATTGATTTTTTATATATAGTGCTGCTATCCAGCCATATCTTTCCTTATTTCGAAATTTAATGGATAGTTCATGAAAATCTGGACAAGGAAACCTACCTCTTTATAGGTAGGAGGAATTGCCCTACCTCACAAATTTTAAAATTGTATTCCTTTCCCATATTTTACCAACTCCAC
>QIGD01000125.1 GCA_003229935.1 Methanobacteriota archaeon
CTGAGTTGATAATATCTCCTATGGATTCTACCAGAAAAGAAGAAATAAGAATAAACTATAAAATCGTAGATAATTTCTCAAAAATATTTAACGGAATAAAATCAAAAAGAGTAGGAATTGAAAAGGATTATATAAAATACAGTTTTTTTGAGAAGTATCTCAAGAAAGAAGCTGTTGTAGGTCTTGAGTTTCTGGAAGATATGAGAACAGTTAAAGATAAAAGAGAGATTGAACTTATAAAACGTGGTTGTATCATTACTGAAAAAATAATCAATGAAATCGCAGAAAACCTTGTTTCTAAGACTGAAAAAGAAGTCGCTGCTGAAATAGAATATAGATTAAATAAGGAAGCTGGAGTTGCCTTTCCAACTATATTAGCTTCTGGCAAGAATTCCGCACTACCCCACCACACACCTGAAAAGGTCAAAATTGATACAGATTCCTTAATCATTGATGCCGGAGCAAAGGTTAAGCATTATTGTAGTGACATCACAAGAAGCTTTTCTCTTTCAGATAATAAAAAATACATAGAATGGAGAGAGATAGTTGAAGAGGCACAGAAAGCTGGAATAAAAGAATGCTATCCTGGAAATAAAGCCAGTAATGTCGATATAGCTGTTAGAGAGATTTTTAAAGAGTACAATGTAGAAAAGTATTTCCTTCATAGTACCGGACATGGTCTGGGCTTAGAGGTGCATGAGGCACCGGGATTAAGCAAAACTTCAAAAGAAGTACTGAAGGAAGGTATGGTTGTGACTGTTGAGCCAGGACTGTATGGTAATTTTGGAATAAGAATTGAAGATGATATTGTTGTGAAAAAAAATCCTGATATTATCTCAGGAGGTTTACCATGAAGTTCAGAGATTTAGAGCCTGAAATATCCAATTCTGCATTCATAGCCAGAGGAGCAAGAATAATTGGAAAGGTAAAAATTGAAGATAATTCAAGTCTGTGGTTCAATGCAGTTATCAGAGGGGATAAAGATGTGATTATTATTGGAAAGTACTCGAATATCCAGGATAATTCCACTCTACATACTTCTCCCTCCCACCCAGTTATAATTGGAAATTATGTAACCATAGGACACAACTGTGTTATACACGGAGCCGAGATAAAAAATAATGTTCTGATTGGTATGGGTGCAATCATAATGAATGGTTCAAGGATAGGCGAGAATTCTATTGTCGGTGCAGGTGCCCTTGTAACAGAAAATAAAAAGTTTCCTCCAAACTCACTTATTCTTGGTTTTCCAGCAAAGGTTAAAAGAACAGTAACTCAGGAGGAAATCGAATCAATAAAGAATAATGCCCTCAATTATGTAAGATTAGCCGAGGACTACAAATGATTTTTATTGACTGTTCATCAGGCATAAGTGGTGATATGCTTGTTGCAGCCATGCTTGACCTTGGGAATCATGAAAAAGAAATCGATGAAATTGTTGAAGTAATTGAAGAAGTTACAGAAAAAAAATGCACTGTTGAAATAAAAGAAGTAAGAAAGGGAGGAATTAAGGCTAGAAGTATTAATTTTTCATGCAAAAATGACTTTGAAAGTTTGCAGGCATCAAAACTTGAAGAATATTTAAACAAGTGTCTTGAAATAATGAAACTTCAAGAGAAATATTCGTCCCTAGCTGCTGAAATCCTTACCATTCTCATAAAAGCTGAAGAGAAAGTTCACAGTAAAAATAAAGAAGAACTGCATCTACATGAACTTAGCAGTACAGACACCCTATTTGACATTCTATCTTTCTCAGTCCTTGCCCAGAAAATTTCATTCCTGCAGAACAAAATTATATCAACACCTATAAATCTTGGCTCAGGAAAGACTAAAATTTCCCATGGAATGTTCACAATACCTTTACCCATAGCCCAGGAAATTGTTACCTCCTATAAAATCCCCATCACATTGAGGTCTTCTGGGGAACTTGCAACGCCAACAGGTCTAGCTATTCTGAGTTCACTTTCACCTGAATTCACATATGAAATTGAAGAGCCCGTAAAGATTTTAAAAGCTGGAAAAGGGGCAGGCATGCTAGACATCAAAGAGACTCCAAATATACTTAGAATAATTATAACTGAAGAGATGAATAAATACAGTAGCGACAGAATAACTCTTCTCGAGACTAACCTCGATGATATCACAGGTGAAATTATCGGCTACATTATCAATAAACTCATGGTGGAAGGTGCACTTGATGTTCAGGTGATTCCAGCAATAACAAAGAAGAATAGACCATCCTATATTCTTTCGGTTATATGCAAAGACATAGACAAGGAAAAGTTTCTTTCATTAATATTCTCTGAAACAGGTACTCTTGGAATTAGAATGTCTAAAGAAAGGATGAGGGTAGTAGCTGAAAGAGAAATAAAAGAAATTAAAGTGGAACTCGAAGGTAAAAATTTTAATGTAAGGGTAAAGATATCCAAGGATAACTCTGGAAATATAATTTCTTTAAAGGCAGAATATGACGACTGCACAAGGATTTCAAATAAGCTGAATATTCCCCTAAAAAGTGTGGAGAGAAAAATAATGATTATTGCAGACCAGATTCTTTTCTGAATTTTTCAACTCTATTGGCTATCAAGGCAGCAAAAACACCTGCTCCAAACCCATTATCTATATTCACAACACTCAGACCAGGACTGCAACTTTGCAGCATTGAAAAGAGAGCAGTTTCACCTTTCCCATGAAAGCCATAACCTGAAGAAACAGGTAAACCGATTACTGGAATATCAATTAAACCTGCAACAACACTTGGCAGAGCACCTTCCATTCCTGCAGCAACAACAACAGAATCAACATCGTTTTCTATAATGTCTCTAATAGCCGGGAAGAGCCTATGAATCCCTGCCACTCCGATATCAAAGTAGGAATAAACCTCACACCCCATCTCCCTGGCCATCACTTCAGCCTCTCTAGCAACAGGGACATCGCTGGTACCTGCACTTATAACAGCAATTTTTCCACCAGACAGTAGCCTGAAATCTTTATCCTTAATCACAACAACCCCTGCATCCCTGAACACTTCAACAATATACCTTTTTTCAAATCCTAATTCAATTAAATCAATTTTATCTTCATTCAGTTTGGTAATTATACATCTTCCGTTATTTTTGAGAATATCATCAACTATACGATTCAACTGCTCTTTACTTTTATTTTCTCCATATACCACCTCAGGTATACCTGCTCTGTTCTCTCTTGTAATGTCCACAACTCCAAAATCACCAACCCTTGAGATTTCAAAAAGCTTTATCTGTTTCTCTGCCTCATGGATACCTATCTTATCCTCTTTAAATCTTCTGAGTATCTCTATTATATTCATAAAACAGAGTTGTTGTAAAGGTTTAAAAAATTTTAGTTGATAAGTGAATAGTTATTCTTCCCATCTCTGAGTTCCTTCTTCAAATACTTGTAAGATACATATTCTTTTAAGTTTCAATTTGTCTCTTTTTGTTTATTATTGTAAAATACCACAATATCTTAAGAAATATATATGATAATAGTATCAGAATCTTGAAAACCGTTCCATAATATTCCAAAATTTAGATTATTCCTTATCTACAATATATATCTTATTTCTTCTACCTACTGGCTTTTTTACTATAGCACCTCTCTTTTCAAGCTCAGAGAGAATCTTACTCACTTTAGTTTTCGAAAACCCTGTCTGCCGAACTATTTCTCTCTGGTCTATGCCATTATTTTCAATTACTAGTTTCATAATTGTCTGTTCATCATCCCTAAGAATCCCTATTCTTTCTTTAAGTCTCTTTTGTCTGTCAAATAATGCACTCAAAAATCGACGCTTTTTGAAAGATATAAATATCAATATTACAATCATAGAGAGAATCAAAATTGAAAGTATAATATCATTAAGGATATTTCCTACGTTTATTAATCTTTCATAGAGAACTATTACCCTGAAATTCCTGAACTCATCAGGTATGGGTTCATGTAATTCCCACTTAAGTATAACTACCCTTCCATTCGAGGTTGCCTGACCTTCAGGACTCATACTTATCACATTTTTTGCAAGCCCATAGCCGGGTGGTAAGAAGACAGAAAGGTCAAAACTTTGCACATTTGCAAATAAAGGATATGTTGTTGTTAGTATATACAGGTCATCCTTTCTCTCCACTATTCCTGAGATATTATAAACGTATTTTAAGGTATATGATTCATTAAAGCCCAGCTTCCTATAAACTCTCTGACCGCTACCCTCTATGGTGAAAGGTATGATTGTCCCATTTCCATAAACTACAACATTATCTATATATCCAAAAAAAGGATATTTGAATTCATAAACTGGAGAATGCATGTTATTTATAATATTGAGCACAACTTCCTGAGTTGCATGGCCTTTTTGCAGCTCAAGAGTTGCACTGTATTTCTCTATTTGCAGGGCTGAAGCAGTTCCAAAACAAACCAGCAAAACTAAAATGACTACATATACTCTCATCTGAACATCCTCAAAAGTGCCTCTTTACCACTCATGACCCTTTGGGCAAGGAAACCCACCTCTTTAGAGGTGGGAGGAATTGCCCTACCTCCATTTTAAAATTATAATAATGATTTTTTATCTGATTTTTTATCCAATCTAAACCAGCAGGTATCTCAACCTGCTCACTGATTCTAGCATTGTCAGGTATCGGTTTGATTTGCATGTTTACGACAGGGACTCGTAGGTCCTGTCCCCTCTTGCCAGAGAGTAGGTCCTCTTCGGAGATGTTATTGACCAGTACTGTGCGAGGCACACTGAGAGTTTCCTCTCTGTTTAATGCCCCACTTACAGAGCAGAGGACTTGAGGAGCATCCTCTGGTATGTTCTTGAACTCTACCAATAACTGCTGCATCTTTTAATGCCTCCTAATCAACCTGTTACCTTTGCCTCTCACGAGGCAAGCCCACGACTTTAGAGGCTGTCCGACAATTACTCTCAGTAATATAAAGACTGCTTATTTTAGACAATAAAGGCTAAATTTAGCTTATTT
>QIGD01000126.1 GCA_003229935.1 Methanobacteriota archaeon
TCCACAAGTTTCTTGCTAAGGTTATGATGAAAGTCCATTCTTTGCTGTCTGACATGTCTGTGAACCTTAGCCACTTTAATTCTCTGCTTGTTTCTATTATGTGAGCCTATCTGCTTTCGTGATAGTTTACGCTGTTCTTTAGCCAGCTTGTGTTCTGATTGTAATACGAATTTTGGAGGCTCTTTCTTTTCTTTATTACTCAATGTAACTAATGGATTTATACCCACATCAATACCCACTGCTGATTTTATTACTATTTTCTCTGGTAAAGAATTATTTATTTCAACAGAGAAAGAAGCATACCACGCATCTATGTCTCTCTTTATCGTGCAGGTTTTAATCTTTCCTGTCATATTCCTATGAAGTTTGATATTAATACCACCAATTTTAGATAAATGTAATTTACTACCTATTATTTCAAATCCTGTCTGTGGGTATGTAAAACTGTTATATCGTGTATAACTTTTGAAGCGTGGATATCCAGGCTGTTCATGCTTTTTAACATGTCTAAAGAAATTCTCAAAACTCTTATTAACTCTTCTCAAGACATCCTGCAATACCTGACTATGAACAAGAGGTAAATACTCATTAGTTTTTTTCTGTACTGGTAAAGCCTTACTCTGCTTCTTTACTGTAATCCATTGTTTTTCTATAGGCAGTCTATAGAGTTCTGCCTGTAATTTCCTGCTACTAAGAGAAGTGTTATACAAATGCCTGCATGTATCCAGAGTAGCCTCTAATTTTACTCTTTGCTTTTTACTTGGATACAGCCTGTATTTGTAACTCTCCATCATCATCATCATTTATCTACTCTTCTTAATATTATTATTTTTTTTATAAGTATATAAACTTTATCATCGTTTTTATCATTATATTTAAATTTAAGATTCATTATACAATTTACAATTAGTTATAGATATTTAATTATAGATATTTAGTTATATTATCGCATTCATCCAACGACTAAAGTCGTTGGTTTTCGCTATGTTTATCATAAAACTTACTTAGACAGGTGAATAACATTCTTAAGAATATACGACGGAAACTTTCTGACACTGAAAATAAAAGCATCTCTGTAAAAATCTCTCGGTCTTACTATGTCTCCTGCAAGTAATGTTATTATGTTTTGCAGAATGTCACTTTCCTCAAAAAGATAGTAAGAGAAGCCCATATTAAAATAAAATAACTTTGCAATTCGCAGAAGAGCTCTCAGGTCCGGAAGAATTTCCCTGTCGGTTGTTCTCTGGTAATCTTTCAGACTTCCTCCCTGAAGAGCTGATTTAACGGCTTCTGCAGCAAGATAGCCAGATAAGGCAGCATAGTATATCCCCTCTCCTGAAAGAGAGTCAACAAAACCTGCCGCATCTCCTGCCAGAGCAACCCTATCATTAGCCACAACACGCTTTATTCCTCCCATTGGAATTGCAAAACTCTCTGAAACAGGCAATTTTGTTCCACATAGGAAATTCTGTGCTTTTACAAAATTGTCAAGATAATCCTTTATACTGCTTTTAAGCTTGCTTCCAAGCTCAGCGACACCAATTGTTACTCCATCCTCTTTTGGAAATATCCATGAGTAGCTGAAGCTGCTCCTGCCAAAGTGAATTTCCATAGCATCAATATCGAAATTGCCTTTAATTTCATACTCTGCAGCTATAGCAAGCTGATTTTTTGGAAAGCTCTCTCTTAGCTTTGTTTCTCTTGCAACAAGGCTGTAAAAACCATCACTACCGATTATATACTTTGCTCTTATTTCATCACCTCCCCTGATGTGCAGCACTGAAGAGGTTCCTATATCTATACTTCTTACAAAGGTATCCTGAAATAATTCTGCGCCAGCCTCCTGAGCTTTCATTGCAAGAAAATTGTCAAATATATTTCTGTAAGTGGTGTAAATTTTACCACTGCTAATTTTAATGTTTTTCTCAGCCCCTGGTACCTTCACCTTCACATTCTCTATCTCAAGGCCAAGGGATTGCCTATCTGGAGTCATTCCAAGGTTTTTAAGCAAATTGACCGTCTTCTCGGTAATTACACCACCACAGAGTTTGTGCCTAGGTAGCCTTTCTTTCTCAAGTAGAACCACCTTCAAACCCTTCTTTGCTGCATGGTAAGCAGCAACACTTCCTGCAACTCCTGCTCCTACCACTGCTAAATCATAATTCATAATAAGTTTTTTCTTTTAGTAAATAAAACATTTTCTATGGAGATAATTTCAATTTCAACCAGCAGAGAAACAGATTTTGTGGATATCACACCAGAAGTGGAGAAGGTGATTACCAGCTCTGGAATTAAAGAAGGTGTGGCTCTTATTTACTCAGAACACACCACAGGTGCTATTGTAATAAATGAGAAGGAAGCAGGGCTTCTAGAGGACTATCTGGAGCTTCTCAGGACACTTGTGCCACGTGGAAAAGGTTACATGCATAACAGAATAGACAGCAATGCACATTCCCATCTAAGGGCTTTAATTCTCGGCAATGAGAAGCTGGTGCCAGTTGTCAACTTCAAACCTGCCCTTGGTACATGGCAGAGAATATTCTTTGTTGAACTCGACGGGCCAAGAAGAAGAAAGATAATTGTTAAAGTTTTAAGGGATGTTTAATACAAGAACCCAGAAAAGTCCCAACTGGAGCAAACATGCGAGTAAAGCATCCTGACGGAGCGATTATTGAATATGTCGAACTGTCCTGATACATAAACGATTTAGCTACGCTCCGAATATCCCCAAAATTTCCGTGTTCCACAAGCTTTTGAATATAAATTGCAAAGAAAAGATTTGATTATTAGATAGAACATTATGGTCTGGTATAGAATGAAAAATAAAATTTTAAGAATTATCAATGAAAATCTGATATTCTCACCATTTCTATTTATTTTAATTTTATTATATCTGTTATACCCTAATGAAATAAAAAACTACCCTTATTTTGTTGCTTGGAGAACTATAGGTGCTTTAGCAGGACTACTAATCATTACGACAGCAATAAAAGAAAGTGGATACTTTTTGATTGTTACAAAACGAATCTCCAAAAAAGCAAATACTGAAAGAAAAATAGCATTATTTCTCATTTTATCGTCCTGTATATTTGCTACATTTTTAACAAATGATATTGCACTGTTTATTATTATTCCTTTAACATTAAGTTTTCAAAAATTTATAGAAAATGATATTAAAAAAATAGTAATTTTTGAAGCAATAGCCGTAAATGCCGGTTCTTTATTAACACCCATAGGCAATCCTCAAAACCTGTTTTTATGGCATCAATGGAATATTTCATTTCTGGATTTCATGACAAAAATGTTTCCAGTTTTTCTTTTACTCTTCGTTTTCCTTATTATTTTTACTCTGGTTATTTTTCCCTCAAAAAAATTATCTATTCAAAGACAGGAAAATGCAACTGAACTTAATAAAGGATTATTCTTTTTATCAATTTTACTTCTGGTTGGATATATTGTGGCACTTGAGTCTGGATTGACATACTACGTTCTACCAGCAATTTTCTTGATTTATCTAGTTTTTTTTAGGAATATCCTGATAAAGTCTGATTGGTTCTTAATCATGCTTTTTATAGTCATATTTATAGATTTTCATCTAATTAGCAGGATACAAATCATTTCAAATTTTGTAAACTCATACAATTTAAATAGTTCTTCTACAGTATTCACATTTTCGCTATTATCCTCACAAATAATAAGCAATGTTCCAGCGAGTATATTTATGTCTAAGTTTTCTCATAACTGGCTTTCTATAGCTTATGGAGTAAATGTCGGCGGCAATGGAACTGTGATTGCTTCTCTTGCCAATATAATTGCTTTAAGATTTGTCAGAGATAGAAAAATCTGGATTGAATTTCATAAATATTCATTGATTTATCTACTAATAACAGGAGGGTTAGTTTATGTACTGTTTTTCAGGTGAAATATCACAAACTAATTTTTATTTGAAGTTAGTTTATAACTTCCCTGTCTCAGACACAAGATTAACCTAAACACTTAACCCCAACCATATTCAACTTCAGAATATCTTACTAATTTCATTTATTATTGGTATATTTATTCTGTTTTCCAGTGTATTAAAGTGTATTTAAGTATATAGAGATATCGTTTTCTACTCTTTCTATTAATCTGTTAATACTGACATTTTGCTCTTTACAGAACTGTATAAGTATTGAGGATATATACAATGTAAAATAT
>QIGD01000127.1 GCA_003229935.1 Methanobacteriota archaeon
CTAAATTTAGCCTTTATTGTCTAAAATAAGCAGTCTTTATATTACTGAAAGTAATTGTCGGACAGCCTCTTTAGTCGTGGGAGTATGTCAGATCCAATCCTAATCTAAAGATAACACATAAGAAATTCAATATTGAACACAGGCTGAGACCCAGAGAGATTTTTCATCTCATTAATATTGTAAAACTAATGGTAGCGGAGTATGTCTGGCGGTGCGGCGACAGAATTTTTATAATATTTAAGCCAAGAATCCCACTCATTTCAATGTGTGGATGAATTGGTATCTATATACCTTTTAATCATATCTGAACTAACCTGCCCAGCAGTTCCAACATAGTAACTAGGACTCCAGAGCTTACCCTTCTAGTATCTGTCTCTGAGTTCTGGAAACTTCTTGAACAATCGCAGGGCAGTAACCCCCATAAATATTTTAATAATCGCCATAGGGGATTCAGTGGGTGATGCAGAGATGAAGAGATGTAGGTGGTCTGGCATGATTCCTAAGGCTAGGACTTCATAGTCCTTCGTGGCTACAATAGTATATATTTGCTCTTTTAGGAATTCCTTCACCCTAGATTCTTTAAGAATGGGCTTACAGCACATGAGGCACTACACTAGGTGGTAGTTGATATTATAGACACAACTAGACTTTTCACCCATGCGGAAATTATTTAAACCTAAAGGTATAAATAGCTTTATATAAAGAAAACCTTCAAATACCGCATGTGTCCAAACAAAGACCAGAAATAGAGATTAGTAGAGACTCTGGATACATGCAGGCATTTGTATAATAATGCTCTTGGTAGCAGGAAATTATAGGCAGAGCTGTATAGACTACTTATATCAAAACAGTGGATTACAGTAAAAATCAAGTTAATGCTTTACCTGGGCAAAAGCATAAGGATAAATATTTACCTCTGGTTCACAATGGCAATAAGATTATACAATATGATTGAAATTAAAAAAATAGCCGAAAAGTATAGTTATGATATTCATGCTATAAACTATTAGAAAATTTGGGATAGCTTATGACTCTATGGAAAAGCAAGGAAATAATCAAACTTGCAGAAAATGATTTTGAAAGGGCATGGCTTGATACTGCCTCTCTTATTCAGGAACCTTCTCATGTGGAAGATAGGTACATAGGGGAGTATGGTAAGTCTAATTTCCTATATGAAACTCTTTATAAACTCAGAGAAGCCTATCTTAAACTTGGCTTTGATGAGTTTGTTAATCCGATATTCATAGAGGAGAAGGAAGTAAAGCGCCAGTTTGGGCTGGAGGCGCTGGCGGTGCTTGACAGATGTTTCTATCTTGCTGGTCTGCCAAGACCAGATGTTGGTTTAAGTCAGAAAAAGCTAAATCTTCTTGAAAAACATGGTATTCAGGCAGATAGAAATGAGCTTCAGGAACTACTTCATAGATATAAAAAGGGTGAAGTCGGTGGCGACGATTTAATAAAGGAGCTTGCAGAAACTTTGAAAATTGATGATTCCTTGGCTACAATGGTCTTTTCAGAGATTTTTCCAGAGTTTAAAGAGCTGAAACCCAGACCAACAAATCTAACTCTCAGGAGTCACATGACTTCTGGCTGGTTTTTAACTCTGTCATCCATGTACGGCAGGAAAAAGCTACCCATAAAGCTATTTTCTATTGATAGATGCTTCAGAAGAGAGCAGAGTGAAGATACCACTCACCTTAGAAGCCATTTCTCAGCAAGCTGTGTTGTTATGGCAGAGGATGTCAGTGTTGAAGACGGTAAATTTGTTGCAAGAGAACTTCTCAGAAATTTTGGTTTTGAAAAATTCAAATTTAGACCTGATGAAAAACGTTCAAAGTATTACACCCCGGATACCCAGACAGAGGTATTCGCTTACAGCCAGAAAGCCGGATGGGTAGAAATAGCCACATTTGGTGTTTATTCACCTATAGCACTTTCCAGATATAAAATCGAGGTGCCTGTAATGAATCTTGGCCTTGGTGTGGAGCGCCTCGCCATGGTACTTTCAGGTGCAGATGATATCAGGGAAATGGTATTCCCACAGTTCTATAAAAGATGGCATCTCGATGATAGAGAAATTGCAGAGATGATTTATTTCAAACTAACTCCATGCACAGAAGAAGGTATTGCTATGGCTGAAGCAATAGAGAGTGTTGCCATAGAGGAGGCAGAAAGAGAAACTCCGGCTGAGATAACAGCTTTTTCAGGTACACTTCTCGGCAGAAAAATTGAAGTTAAACTTGTTGAAGAGGAAGAAGGGAAAAAACTTCTGGGCCCTGCATACAAAAATAAAATATTTGTAAAAGAATGCAACATTTTGGGAAGTGCAGATTCTCCTGAACATGCCTTCAGCACAGGTATAAGCTATCTCAGTGCATGTTCTCTCGCAATAGCAGCAAGGGCAGAAAAATTAGGGGAAACAGAAGAAACAGAGAAGAAGTTAAGATTCGGTATGGTTAAAGGGCTGGGTGACATAAATCTGAAGCTGGACGAAGTTGCCAGACGCTACATAACAACCTACGAGAAGAAAATAGATGTCAGAGGTCCTCTGTTTCTCACAGCTGTAATAAAACTAAAATAAATAGTAAAGCTCATGGTAGTAAATTGAAACCAAAGAAGCCCTTTATTGTATATCTCAGTCCAACATAGAATGCCAGAACTGTAAAGATTATTTTCATATATCTTTCAGGGATATATTTTGATGTTCTTGAACCTATGAGTGAACCTATAATAACACCAACGAGCTCTACGCCTATGAGCATAAAATCAATAGGCACACCTTTCACCACCATATAGGTATAGATACTCACCACCATACCTATAATCACTGCAAGAGCAGACGTGCCAGCCACAATAAAATAGGGAAGGCCTACAACAGATGTCAGGAAAGGCACATACAGGAATCCACCTCCAACACCAATGAGAGAAGCAATACCTGCTATTACAATCCCGCCAAAAAAGGGTAAAACCGGATTAAACGAAAATTCTTCACCAAAAAATGTGAATCTTATCCTTCTGGGACTTACTTCTTTGATATTCACCCCATCCTTCTCAAGCTCCTTCACATTGCCATTCTTTTTAAGCTCTCTAACTCTATTTTCAAATGCTTTTGCAGCCTCTGAAGCTTTTTTCTTTCTTGCCATTCCACGGGGAGTAATTTCGTATAGAAGAACAAAACCAACGATAAGGGTAAAAAGTCCGAAATAACCTTGATATGACCTGAAGCTGAGTTTACCTGCCGTCAGCATGGGGATAGCTATACTGCCAATCACAGCACCTACACCAAGAGTAAGACCAAGCGGTATAACAATTCTCTTCATCCTGTAATAGTTAAATGAAGAAATAGCTGCACTCATACCAACCAGCCACTGGTTTGATACTCTCACACTATCGGTTACAACCCTATTAAGAGATTCATTAACATCCCTCAGTGAAGAAGCATATGAACCTAACCCAAAGATTGTCATATGGCCCACGCCGGCAAGAACCCCTCCAAAAGCACCTACTGTTGAGAACACCCAGCCGATAAGGAGAGACCACATAAAGGCAAGAATAAGATTTATTTCAGGAGCACCCTTAATGCCTAGAAATTGTATAGTTTCTGCTACCATAATTATCACATCTAAAGTAGAGTTCTGACCATGGTTAATAAAAACTTAATATAAATATTTACTGACACTTTCATTGTTTAATCAATAAACTCACCTATATAAAGTCTTTAATAAAATAATCTTCCCCTGATAAGCCTGTCGTTTATGATAATCATTGGAATACACCATATACGTCTTTTTCTAATTATGTGTCGTCTGAATTATTATGTTATATCAAAATAATGATATATATAATTTACTTCCAGAAAATTAAAACATGTTTCTATAGATAGCTGATATAATATGATTTTTAAATTAAAATCGAAAGAAAGATTTATATAGCAATACAAGTAAAATTATAATAGAAAATTAAAAGGTGGTATATAAATGGCTGAACTTTCAATAGCTGCATGTGAAAGAATAATAAGGAATGCAACCGGGTTGAGAGTAGGTAAGGATGCTGCAGAACTTCTTGCAGAAATTCTAGAAGAAATCGGAACTGATATAGCTAGAGAATCTGGAGACATGGCAAAACACGCAAAGAGAAAGACTGTCAAGGCTTCAGACATAAAGCTTG
>QIGD01000128.1 GCA_003229935.1 Methanobacteriota archaeon
TCCCTCAGTTGGTGACTTGTATATGCCTTTAGTTGCTGCACTATCCAATGAGGGGCTGCTGTTGGATTAGCCTTGACGAATAAATGCACATAGTCTGGCATTACCTTCATATCATCTATTTCTATATCCAATTCCTTTGCCTTCAATTTGAGAAGTTCTCTCAAATCCTTTGCTATACTACCTGTCAACACTTTCCTCCTGTATTTAGGGCACCATATTAGATGATACGCCACGTTGTGAACACATGTCTTTGAATATTTCCATCTTTTGTTAACCATCATTATAAATAGGTGGCACTAATATATAAATATTTTGGTGGCAATTAAATATGGTTCGCTCTCATCCCACCACTAACGCTCATGGGCTTTCCCGCTCACAATATCGTAACAGGCTATTACTTCATTTCACCGGAAGGTCAAACCAGAAAGTTGTGCCTTTACCAAGTTTACTTTCTACAAAAAGCTTTCCAGAATGAAGCTCTATTATTTTCTTGGCAACAGCCAGCCCCATACCTGTGCCACTGTATCTCCTTCTTATACTGGCATCAAGCTGAGTTAATGGCTTGAAGATTTCGTCAAGCCTTTCTTTTGGCATCCCTACCCCTGTATCCTTTATTCCAATGATGACTTTATTTCTAAGACTTTTTACATTTATTTCCACGTTTCCACCTTCACGATTGAATTTTATGGCATTATCAACTATATTTAATAGTGCTCTGCTTAAATTGTCTTCATCCCCCTCAATAATCGGAATATTTCTCCCCATATGTAATATTATCTTAACTTTCTTTTCTCTGGCTAAAGTTTTTTTCTTGGAGACTGTATTTTTGACCAGAGCCCTGATGTCTATATCTTTAAAGTTAATATTGACTTCTCCTCTATAAAAACTACTCACAGCAACAAGATTGTCAACAATTTCACTGAGTTTCTGTAGAGATTTTTTTGACATTTTTATCATCTCTATGTTACACTCGTCCTTCACTTCCCCTTCGAGTAACTCCAAAGTACCTTTCATTACAGTAACAGGGGTGAGTATTTCATGTCTGACATTGGCAATAATATTGTTTTTTAAAATATCCACACTTTTTAACTGCTCATAAGCTTTTTTAAGTTCCATGTGAGCTTCTTTAAGTGGAGTAATATCGAGAGCAGAAGCAACAATACCGTCAATCTCACCAGAATCATTCTGCAGTGAAGAAATTGCGAGTTCAACATTTTTTCCGGATTTTAGTGTTGCCTCAAGATTCACGGGCTCCTTTTTCACGTTGCCTCTTAGAATATCTATGACAATATTTTTCACTATAACCTCTTTGAAGTGCTCCCAGATATAGCTCCTTATAATATCATTCTCGTTTTTCCCAAAGTATTTGGGAGTACGTCTGTTGATGAAATTTATCAGACCACTACTATCTGTTGTAAACACAGCTGCAGGAACTGTATGCATTACACTTCCAAGCTCTCGGAAAAATTCTTTGAGCTTCTTCTGTGATCTTTTAACTGCTTCTTCATTACGTCTGTGCTCTGCTGCAGCAGTTAATATGCTTGCAATTGAACTGAGAAAATCTACATCTGCCTGGGAATACTTTCTTTTCTGCTTAGAATGCACCCCAATAACACCGTAAACCTTATCCCCATATATCATGGGCACACTTATGCCAGATACTATCAAATTATCTGACAGAAGTCGGGGCATTTTGAATCTCCTCTCTTTACCAAAATCTTCCACAACAACAGCTTTTTTCATCTGAAGAGTATAGCCTGCCTGAGACTCATTTCCTTTGCTCACCTCAGCCTTTCCTAACGTACCTGGAGGCCAGCCAGTGCCTGCAATTAGACGGAGTTTATCACCTTCAAGCCAGAGAATTTTGCAGAACTCAATATCCATAACTTCTGCAACGAGCTCAACAGAAGTCTGCATGAGAGCTTCAATTTCTGCTCCATTCATGAAGAGTTCTCCGATTTTTGCAACAACAATCTGCTGGGGTAATATGTATTTTGTTTCCTTCTTCTCTTTTATTACTTTAAGGGCAAAGGCAATATCTCTACCTATTTGCATAAGAAGATTAATTTCGTCTTCTGTAAAGACTTCTGCTCTGTCAGAGCGAACATTGATAGTATATAATACTCTACCATCATAGATTACAGGTATGGCGGCAGAGGATAATCTGTTACCTCTCTCCTCATATTTATTTTTCAGTATCTGAGGCTTTTTTGTTTTCACCGCAATAGTACATACATCTTTTCCGGGGTATGAAGAATAAGATTTATATTCAAAACCAGCTTTTGCTACTGGCACAATCTCCTCTGTATCTTCTTTTATTGAACCAATCCACACCAGTTTGTAGCCCCTTACCCTATACAGTATATCGCAGACCTTTTTAAGAAGTTCATTGTTATTTTCCTCTCTGGTTATTACAGTATTGACTTCTGTTATTGCCTGAAGTACACTTTTGAGATGCTCTA
The DNA here is from genome assembly GCA_003229935.1 of Methanobacteriota archaeon. Classification (GTDB taxonomy): domain Archaea; phylum Hydrothermarchaeota; class Hydrothermarchaeia; order Hydrothermarchaeales; family BMS3B; genus BMS3B. Next base: position 2,463 of record QIGD01000128.1, read on the forward strand.
TTTTCTTATCAGCCATACCACTATTGGTAATATCTGTGTTTATCTCCATAACAGCAACAATATCTCCCTGTTTGTTCCTGACAGGAACTGCTGAAATTTTAGATATCCACTTATCTCCTGAGTTTCTTATATGTTCATGGGTTGCTCTTTTAATCTCTCCTGTTTCAGGCACTTCCTTAACAGGACATATAACTTTGCAGGGTTCATTCTCTCCATGACAGCGTTCATAGCATTTCCTGTCAATGAGTTCTTCCTTTTTATATCCAAAGAGTTCAAGGGCAGCAGGATTGGCTTCTATGACATTGTAATCTAAATCAATAATTATTAGACCTTCCTCAAGGTAATTGAATATATCTTTAAGAAATCCATCCTCATCTACCTCTTGAAACATAAATCCCATATCACACAACCTCTGGCATTACATACCTTTTGCATAACCGATTAACCGAGGACAGGCTATAAATGACTGCCAGTTGAGCTTATTTTGAGCGTGAAACAAAATAGAACCCAATACAGTAGTCTAATCCGAAGTGGCTTATCGTGCATACTTAAATCTTTCGTTGGTAAGCATTCTGGCAACCTACTTGAAAATATCTCCTATATCTTTTGCCGTACTTACGATAGTGTGAGTGGGAAAGCTCACGACTTCAGTCGTGGGATGAGAGCGAACCATAGTTAATTATTATCATACAAATAGATATAACTGTTAACCACATATAATGAAGGGAAAATGAAAAGGACTAATACTTTCAACCTGAATCTGACAAAGGAGCAGGAGCGGCTTTGTGTATAAAGTCTTGTTTTCCAATTACTTTATACACAAAACACCTACTTTATACACAAAAATCAGGGTTAATATTTAATTCATACATTTCCTGAATGACTACACAAATATTATGATAAACTAAATAATATAAGAAATGCAGAACTTGAATATTAGAAAACTCTGCGCTCCCTTTGGAATGCTGCACTTCAAAATCAAAGATTTTAACCCTCGTCTAACAAGGGAGCCTGTAGAAGTACTGGATTATCGCGGCTCGAAACAGTTTTACCGGCTCATACACGACAGGATGACCGTTGTCCTGACAGTAGAGCTCTCTGCACTCCCCGTTCACGAAGGAGAAATCTACCTTCTCATTTATCTGGTAGAGAAGGTGGTCATGGGGAATGATGTCTCGATATACCTCTTCAGAGGTGGTAAACCTTTCCTGTACCAGATTCACCCTAAATACCATTATTTTATCACCAAAATTAATTATACTCTACAGTATATAAACATTTCTATTTAGTGTCACCTACTATTGTTTTATATCTAAAAATAGAGTGTAATCTAGGTTAATGAGTTGAATAAGCTGCTAAATTATGAGAAATATTAGACATCATAAAAATTGATTGTTGTTGAGGTTATGCAACAGCCTCGACCTATGAACTAAAGAATAAAAAAGATGTGGTGCATTCCTAAAATCACCTTTGAGTTTAGGAAGCGGATGTATGACATTCTTGATTTATACGCAGAGCCCTATGATCCCCAAAAGCCCGTTATCGGCATTGACGAAAAGCCAAAACAGCTCATCGAAGATGGCAGAAAACCTATACCCATGAATCCGGGGAAGCCTGAAAGGTACGATTACGAGTACGTCAGGAAGGGCAACGCCAACATTT
>QIGD01000129.1 GCA_003229935.1 Methanobacteriota archaeon
CTACCAAATCTCTGAGTATATGTTTTATTTTATCCTCATTTGCTTTAATTTTACTAACATTTATTTTTTTCTTTATCACAACTCCTTTTAAATCAGCCATTTCCCTTTTCATAGCTATTATATTATTGATAACCTTTTCAATGTCAACTTCAGACATGTCTTCGGGTCCTATTTCAACATCAAGTTTCGAAACCTCAACCAGATCCTCAACTACATATTCCATCCTGATAAGTGCACTTTTAACCTGTTTTAGATAATCTTTTATCATATCGGGTTCGTTCTCATACATTGCTACATCTATGAAGCCTTTGGCAAGAGTTACCGGCGTTAAAATTTCATGCGACACATTGGATATAATATCTCTCTTGAGTGTATCCAGACTTTTGAGCCTGTAATAAGTTTCCTGAAGCTCTTTGTTCCTTTTCCTCAGCTCTTCTTCAATCTCTTTCTTTTCCGTTATATCACGAAGTCTACCCTGACTCTACCTTCTATCTCAAAGAGAGAGGCAGTATGTTCTATAGGAAACCTTCTACCATCCTTTTTTAACCCTTCAGCCTCGATTATATGACCTTCCCGTGCCAGTTTCTTTGTTTTTAGTACCCGTCTGTAGGCTTCTTTCGGGATATGTCTATATTCCTCAGGTACAATAAGCTGGTCAAAACCTCTACCCAAAACCTCCTCCTTCTTATAGCCGAATAGCTGTTCTGCTGCCGGGTTCCACAGGATTATGTTTCCATCCTCATCACCCACAATAATAGCATCATTGCTTGCATCAATGATACTCCTAGATTTTGCCTCTGACTCTTCCAGTTTCTCAAGGATTTCATTTTTCTCTGTCATATCTCTAAGAATAAAAGTACTTACTACTGAAGAGTTAACCTCTGTTTTAGAGAAAGAGAATTCAATAGGGAAAATCTCTCCATTCTTTCTAAAACCAATGCATTCCACCGATTTCCTATGAACAGGAGACGCCTTATTAATCTCAATAATACAATCGGCAAGTATTCCAGACTCTGTGATATCCTTACCGATAACTTCCTCTTTGTTATAACCAAATACCTGCTCCGCTGCCCTGTTCCAGACAACTATCCTGCCTTTTTTATCCACAGAAATTATTGCATCAGGCGAGGTCTCAACAAGGTCGATGTATTTTTTAATGTTTTCATTTAGATTATCTACCATTTTATTGAAGGCATCTCCAAGAAGGCCAAGCTCATTATTCCTTTTTATATTAACCTTTGAATTGAAATTACTTCTGCCAATATTTTTTGCTGCCTCTGTCAAATCTAAAATAGGAGAAGATATCCATTTAATACTGAAATATAGAAGAACAATAATTAAAAATATAGATATAATCAGGATTCTAAGAGTTTCTTCTTTCAATACATTTATATTGTAAAAAGCAACTTTTTCAGGTGTTTCAACCGCAATAATCCATTTAAGTTCTGGTAAGCAGGTATATGCTCCCAGAACCTTTATTCCCTTAGAGTTACTGTAAATACCATTAACACTTCTGGAGTTATTTCTGCATTCTTCTAAAGGAATGTGTGATACTTTAAAGTTTATATTTTTTTGAAACGCAGAGTATATTACTTTGCCATGAATGGTACCTATATAAAATTTAAGATTATTTGCAATTTCAGGCGGTACTGATTTATTAACTGTCTGCAAACCAACCATATACAAGGATGAGTTTATTAATTCCTCAAGACCCCTCAGGTCCACAAAGTTTACAATTACTCCTATAACCTTACCTGTAGTCATTGATTTTATAGGAGCAGCTATTGGAATAATTCCAACTCTAATTAAATCAAGCTCATCACTGCCTATGTATGGCTTTTCAAGCCCTCTTACAAAATATTGTTTATGTGCATCAACCTCTCCAATCTTGCTTTCAGATGTTGAAGCAACAACCCTGCCCTCCATGTTATAAATATTTATATAACTGATTTCTTCGTGAAATGGAAGCTTATTCTTAATAAGATACTGACTCAATACAACCTCAGTTTGTTTGTGTCCACTCTCAATCTCCCCCAGAGAACTTCTTATAAAACCGTCTGAACTGAAATCTTCTGTTATTCTCTTCTCCATCTGTACAAAATGAAGCACACTGCTTCCAAGAGTTGTTGATATAATCTGAGATTGAGTTAAAATTTCTTCTTTGAGAGCATGCTTCGAAACTTTAATTGTTTCATAACTATTTACTAAAAGAGGGATAGTTGATACTAAAAACAGAATCACTGCCAGCTCTAGAATTATACTTCTCCGTGGCAATTTTAACAGCTTGTCCACCACCCCAATACAAGAATATAGACAGAGTTTCTATCTCATATCATATATCTTCTTAGATATCCCTCAACTTATACCAATAATAAATATATATGCATATATTATATCAATAATATCAGTAGCTTCTACCCATAATCACCTGTTTTTCAGCCTTTTCACCACATCCTATACAGCTACCTTCTGCCTCTTCCTCCAGTATCCCAAGAATATCAACATCAGCCCTTTCCTCAATGTCTACACCACAATCTTTTCTACCACACCAGAGAGTCTTTGCAATACCTTTTTTATTATAAACAACTTCTTTAACATTTTCTATACTGTAAACCTTAAATATTCTGCTCTCCAGATATTTCTGTGCTCTTTCTGAAAGATTCTTTCTAATATCTTCCAGAACTTCCTCCACCTTATCTCTAAGTTCTTCTCTTTTAACAGGAAACTTTTCCCCTGTATCTCTTCTAACAAAGGTTACAACCTGATTTTCAATATCTCTTATACCTACTTCAAGTCTTAAAGGCACGCCCTTAATTTCCCAGTCATAATATTTCCTTCCTGGCCTTTTATCTCTATTGTCTATGTGAACTCTATATCCCACTAGTTCCTTATCTATCCCACCAATTTCCCTGTTAACCTCATCTATGTGACCTTTTTTCCATACAGGTATAATTACCACCTGAATTGGAGCAACTTCTGGGATTAAAGATAATCCTGAATCATCACCATGAAGAGATAATAGGGCTGCAATTACTCTGTCACTCATTCCATAGCAGGTCTGATAGGCATACTCCTGCTCTCCTTCCAGATTTTCAAATGTTATTTCAAAAGTTTCTGCGAAGTTCTGACCGAGCTGATGCACTGTACCTATCTGAAGCGTTCTTCCGTCAGGGAACAGGGTGTCAAAGGCAAGTGTATAATCTGCACCAGGAAACTTGTCCCATTCCGGGCGTCTGCTCAATATAAAGGGTATTCCAAGGGCTTTGAATATGGATGAATAGCTATCCACACCTTCTTTTACCTGAGCTTCTGCCTCTTCATAGCTTCCGTGGCAGGTATGAGCCTCACTGAATGTTGTAATTTCCCTGAGTCTTATTAAAGGTCTTGTGTGCTTTGTCTCATATCTGAAGGTATTCACAATCTGATAGATTTTCACTGGAAAGTCTGCATGGGAACGAATCCAGAGAGCAAACATCGGATAAATGGCAGTCTCTGAAGTTGGTCTGAGGGCAAGTTTAACCTCAAGAGGGTTTATTCCACCATGAGTTACCCAGTAAACCTCATCCTCAAAGCCCTTTATGTGCTTTCCCTCCTTTGCAAGCTCGTAGTCTGGAATTAATAATGGGAAAAGGGTTTCTTCATGACCTCGTTTTTCAAGCTCATTCCTGATTATAGCAAGCACATACCTGCGAATTTTGAAGCCATAAGGCAGCCAGACATGAATCCCTTTAACAGGATATCTGACGTCGAGAATTTCAGCTTTCTCAATAATATCGCTGTACCATTCTCCAAATCTGTTCCTCCACTTCTCTTCCATGCCATCACCTTACAAGTGTCAAAAGCAGAGCATTTCTGATTCCAGGCCCTATTCCAATTATAAACATTGTAACTTTAATAATTCTGTAATAGGTCTTCTCTGTCTTTCCCTCTTCTTCATACCAGTTCTCAAGAATATACAGAGCAATCCCAACAACAACCAGCTTCAGGGGGTACATTATCAGAGCAGTGCCCGTTAGATGAATAAGATATGATGCAACCATGTGCTCCTCACCAAAACCGAAATATGTCATACCTACAAAGGTGCCACTGGCATCAAGAAAATGAGCAAAAAATATCAGAGAGTTATACCTGACACTGAGAAATCTAAGTTTAGGGTGAAGTTTTGATATGCCATATACAATGGCAGTTGCGATTATTGCAAGTGCAACAGGCATGAAAAATCTCAGAGGCGAATACATATGCTGGTATAATTTATAAAATACTGGTAGAGACGTAATAGCTCCCAGAAATACTGCTATTTTCCAGTATGGTATTTTAAACCTGTCCTGTAAAGCAAGGGCTATTGAAATAACAATTAAACCATATACGATACCCACAATATAAATTCCAGGGGTTACACTCCACCACTGGGATTTTCCAACTACACCTGCATCAGCAAGCAACCTGACAAGAATTGTAAAAATTATCGGCGCAGCCA
>QIGD01000130.1 GCA_003229935.1 Methanobacteriota archaeon
AAGGAGCCAGGCTTCTGCTCGCAGATATACTTCTTAGAACAGACAAGCCCAGTTCTAATTGACAAAAGACTACAAAAAAAAGAATTGATTCCTATTTAATGTTTAATTCTTCACAACTGTCAAAAAATCAGATACCCAACCTCGGATGGTACCTTTATATACATCCTTTTCTTTTTAGGTTTTGGCAGAATGGATATGGAGTAAGAGTTGTTCCCCATATTATACCTCCACCCTTTTTTGCTCCTATCCCTGCAAACCCCCGCCACAAGCTTTATAGCCTGATGTGGAGGGGAAAACCTGACTGCTCCTCTCTGAGCAGAAGGCTTTGATACTACAGCCTTAAAGTCCGTGAGGACATGGGACGGACACTCACTCAAGGTTATTGCCAAGAGGAGAGCCCGATAACTGCCTTCTATCTGCTTTTTCCTGTAAAATAGCCCTTGAAGATCAAGATGAGTTAGCTATGGCTATGTCAGGATTGTGCAGCCTGCAGATAGAATGTGTACCTCAAAGGAGGTGATGAAGTATGAAAATAAATATGGGTGTCGGAGGTTACAGCACTCAGGAGACAAGCTTCTCCTTTAAGAGAGAAGAGAGAGAGACAAATTTCGTTGTAACTTTCGTTCAAGGGAGAGAAGGAAAACCAAGCTCAACGATTTTTGGAAAATTAATCATACCGGACAACAACCATGAACATAAAATCAGACAGGGTAGTATCTGGAGAGGTGTCCTTATTGACAGAGGGGACTACTTCAGGTTCAAGCCTGTAGAATGTCTCAGGGAATGGGTCAGGCGGTCTGGTGAGTATATAATTATCCCCCAGGGAGTGATTATCCAGACACTGAGAGGAGCAGTATTTTTATCCGGAGAAAAGTGGTTGAAGGGTATAAACTTCAAAGTCTATGCCGGAGTGGTAGAAAGATTCTCTGAAAACTTATCGGAGAATGTGTTTATTTATGAAGAGGGGGCCAAAAGCCTTGTCTCCAGTAAGCAGCAGCTGGAAGGGTTCAGTTTTAAAAGAGTAGACCGAATCGGCCATAGACATAACCACAGTTGGACCTTTCAGGCAATCTCAGAAGGTTTTGTTATCTATATCTGCCCCATCTGTGGCAGTGGTAGATACAGCGAGACCAGACCACATATAAAGTCAGAAATACAGAGTGGGAGTAAATTCACCCCTAAGAGAAAAACAGCTATAGAGGAAAACCATCCTCTAAGTACAAAAGGAATGCACAGGGGGACAGAAATCCACAAAAGGAAATCAGGTGGAAATTAGTCTTTAAAAACCTTTTTTTTAACTTTTTGTAACCAAATAAAAAAATAAAGGAGGTATAAATCATGAGCCTTTTTAATACCTATATCACCCTTGCTCAGAAGTGTTCCAGAAAAGCAGAACGTGACTATTATGTCACCTCTGCAAAAATAATTCTGAGACAGGAAGGAATAGATATATCCGGAATATCTGAAGAGCCACACCAGGCTCTATCGGAGTTAAAAGAATTGGTTAGAGGAGTACCAAAACAATCCACCCCACCATATCACCCACTTTTTCCTTCAAAAAAACCACCCTATTCTGAGCTGTTTGAAGGGATTGAGGAGTTGTTCTAAAAGCTCCTATGTTTTTTTTTGATGGGTTGAAGAGACCCACCCCTTAGATTTCTTAGAGATTTTATAAATTGGAGATGATAAGAAATGAAAGGAAAACTGAAAACTCATTAAATTGGATTTGGATGAAATAGATTCATTATTTAAAAGCTCAAGACACCAAAATGAAGTCATTGATGGGCTCTATAAAATGGTATTCCCTGACTTGGATGATATAGAAAAAATAAAAGGTGGCTGGCCTACTGTAAACCCAGAGACATGGAAATATATAGCCTGGCGTTTTAGGGCGTTTGATATAAAACACCACAGGGATGTTGTGGTTCCTGATGGTGCTTGGATGAATAGGGGATTCTCCACTGATGATTCAATACCTGCAGATTATGTTGATATATCCACCCTCGAAACAATTTATAAAAAGGTGAGGTAATTGGAGAAGATAGATATTGAAATAACTTTTTTGAAGCGAAAAAATGGATGATGAAGAAGAGGTAACGGAGAGAGCAGTGAAAGAATCCTGCTTGAGGAAAGTCTTCAGAGAAATATTCACAGAGATTAACTTAGATTGCAGAGGTCTATTAGAATCTAATATAGTTATTATCAGCCATCCACATAAAGACCACCTTCCTCTAAATCCTGCTGTGGAGGTGAAAGTTCCACATTTTATTAGGGTGCCTGATGACATTCCAACACCCCACTACTATAGAACTTTTAGGGCTAAAGTGGGTAAACATATCATCGTTATACAGTGGATAGGACGCAAAGATGCTGAGAGAATCACAGGCAAAGAGCTAAAATATCAACACACACCTTGGGTGTGGCTGGTTATTAAAACGAGGCAGAAAGGGAAATTAGAGTATTTTAGAGGACTTATAATTACTGATATCCACTTAGAAGAAGTAGATGTTGTAAAAGCAGCAGTAGAGTGTCTCAGCCCAGAGTTTATAGGACTCCCGAGTTATGGTGGTATTTTGTGGGATAGTGAGATTGAGAAGCTCCATGGTCTTAATAAAGATGATAATAAATTCAAGCTGAGGGATGCAGTCACACAGCTAGCGTCTAATCTAAATATTATCAAAGTGTCAATAGAACATGGAGGTGGAAAACCAAAGTGGGCAGACTTGCATTTACCCATCATTCAACAGAGGCTTTCAGATAAAGAGTGAAGCAGGGATTTTGTCAAAGAAATCCCTACCAAGGGCTACCTCGCCGTTGTCAAATTTCACAGAAGCAATCTGACCTGCGATATTCAGATTCCAGCATTCTTTGATATTTTTGAAAGCTTCGTCCGGGCCGCAATTAACAGGTTTTACAGAGCTGTCAGGGGCTATTATTTGACATGCAACTTCCTTTCCATTGTTCCTTGCAGATTCAACCAGTGAACTTGCGAGATATAGAAAGACTTTCTTTGGGAATTTTTTTGATAGAGGAAATACAGTAAATTCTCCTTTTTCAGCAATGTAATCAGAATTTATATCCTTAACAGGTGTCAAAACACCAACTTCTTCTTCAGCGCACAGCACAACTTCGTTCTTCTTGGTGGCAATCCATAACTTCATAGCCTCTTCCAATGCTTTCTGCTGACTTCCCTTCTTGTTTTCTTTTTTTAGAGTTTCACGGAACTCTCTTAGGAGTGTTTCAGGAGCTCGGAAACCAACCATCTTATCCATATATATCACCCCCGTAATGTTATATATCCTGTAGTTTTGTTAACAAACAACACATATATGTTAACTTATATAAACTATTTTGTAAATACACAACAAAAGCAAAGTGAGGTATATGTCTAAAAAGTATTTTTTAGGGTTAATAGACAGCTTATCAATCCCAGAAGAGTGGCAGGCTGTCAAAAAAGATTTGAAATTTTTGATTAAAAAAGGAAAACAAAAAAAAGAAGAGAGTGTTTGTCAGTGTGAGAATATACTATTCTATCAGAATCTCAATTATTTTGCAAGCCTGATTGGATTGAATTTAATTCATCCAACAGGTGATGGTGATACTTGGGTGGTTGAGTCATATTTCGAGCTTGTTAGTTAGCCTTCGATAAAGCAAGAGAGGATTCTCAGTGTGCCTTCTTGCGTAGTAACGAGTAATAATAACTTTGATGAGGACTTACACACTGGCAGAAGAGGAAAGCACTTACGAGTTCCTATTCTAAATATATATGGAATGTCTTTAATATCTACAATATAGGTGGAAGTGGAAGAATAAGTAATAAAACAAAATTATTATATTTTTTAGAGGAAATGAAAAACACTATTAAAGAGTTTGGGTATGTTCACCCCAAATCTCAGACTTTAGAAGATTTTCTCAATTTGAATAAAAAAGTATATAAATTGAACTTAAAAACTCTGAAAGAAGATTGTTCTGTTTTAATTTTTTGATTCTTTTATATCTACAATAAATATTTTAATTTCAGAGGTGGTTAAATGACTAGTTTTTATAATTTCAATAACTATAATTCAATACTTGTACGAACTCAACCAGTACAAGAAAAATATATCCAGATAATAGAAAAAATCCATTCAATAGGAGGTTCAATCTATCTGGTAGGGGGTAAAATAAGAGATTCTTTCTTGTATATAGATAATAATGACATTGATTTTTGTATAACTGGAATTACTCCTGAGTCATTTATGGAGTTGTTTCCAGAAGCGAAAATGACAGGGCATTTTTTTCCTGTTTTTCATTTAGCAGATGCAGAATTTGCGTTTGCCAGAAAAGATAAAAAAATCAGTGAAGGTCACAATGGTTTTGAAGTGATTAGTGATACTTTAATCACTATTGAAGAAGACCTTGCAAGGAGGGACCTTACTATCAATGCTCTGGCAATCAATATGAAAGATATGATGTTGATTGACCCATTTAATGGATTGGACGATTTGAAAATTAAAGTAATCAGACATGTTGATGCTGATGCTTTTAAAGACGACCCTTTGAGAGTGTATCGTGTTGCCAGATTTGCTGCAACACATGATCTCTCAACTAATAGGGAAACTTATCACATAATGAGTGAAATGAAAGATTCTCTTTCAGAGCTTTCTCCTGAAAGAGTCTACTCTGAAATGTACAAAGCACTATGTAGCCCTAATCCCAGACGCTTCTTTGATGTGTTGAAATTTGCCAATGTGTTATCTGTGCACTTTTCAGAAATTGCTGATTTGAATGACAATGTATATGAACACAGTATGCGTACTCTTAAAGCCTCTGTTAACTTTACAACAGACGTCTCTATAAGATATGCAATTCTTCTGCATGATATTGGAAAAGGAGTTACTCCAATTCCATATCAAGGCCATGATAAAGAAGGTGTAGCTCTTATTAAAAAGCTATCCAGAAGGCTAAAAACACCCTGGAGAATGCAAAAGATGGCAGAGATGGTAGCAGCACAGCATATGAAAGCTCTTAAATTTCCTGAGATGCGGCCAGGAAATAAACTAAAGTTATTAATGGCGGCTTCAAACATTGAAAGAGGAATTAATGCTTTAATTAGTATGGTTTTGTCAGACAGTAAAGCTTGCGAAGTCCCATTAGGATTTGACTTTTGCAGTCTGAAAGAAGCTATGAACATATTCAGAGAAGTTACTGGAGCTGACATATTAAGAAAATATCCTGGGGTAAAAGGAAAAGCATTTGGAGAAAAATTATTCCAGGAGAGAGCACAGTATATCTCTTTAAAAATAAAAAGGGGGTGAAATAATGCAATATATTGTAACTCTGTATTATACAACCTTTGCAAGTGTGGAAGTTTCTGCAGAAAGTGAAGAGGAGGAGATTATGAAAGCTCTGGAAGAAACTACCATAGAAGAAGTAGAGGAACAACTCTTCAGCAATATACTCCCCTGGAAAGAAGGCAGCACCGCAGAACCTGACAGAGTGCTCAAAAGAAGGTGATGTCTATGATTGATGCAGAAAAATCCAGAGGAGAAGTTACCAGCTTTGCCAACATGATGTCAGCTAAAATGGCTGGTATGGGGAATGAGGAATATCGTAGCAATCACGATAAATCTCTCAAAGTTTTAGATGAGATTGAAATGGCTGTAAATAAGGCTAAAGTCAATACTATTGAGGACT
>QIGD01000131.1 GCA_003229935.1 Methanobacteriota archaeon
AAGGGCTTTAATTCTCGGCAATGAGAAGCTGGTGCCAGTTGTTAACTTCAAACCTGCCCTTGGTACATGGCAGAGAATATTCTTTGTTGAACTCGACGGGCCCAGAAGAAGAAAGATAATTGTTAAAGTTTTAAAGGATATTTAGATGAATATACTCAAAACATTTCCCAGAATATATCTCAAACCAGCCAATTTGAATAGAGCTATTGCTTTCTATAAGAATCTCTTCGGCGAAAAATGCAATCTACATCAGACTATGTGAAAACCACCAATTTTATGAATTCTCTACCCCCTTTTTTATTTAGAGGGTATATAATACTCATTTCTCATGCAAACATGAGTTTTTACACAACCTGACGTTTCATGTATTCTGAGGCCAGACTGGAACTCGCAGGTCTAGGTTCTATTCTTCTTATTGCTGGTTCGGAAGAGGCTCTTCAGCAATTTAAAAATATTACGACGACATTTATTGTTGATTCGCTCAATGATTTCAAAGAGGAACTCGTGAACTACCCACGACTAAAGTAGTTGGTTTTCTGCTATGTTTGTCATAAAATATTAACTAAAATAGAATTAAATTCTCAATCTAGCAAGATAGCTCTGGCCCAGACTCAGACCATTATCTCCACGAGCAACATTTTCATTTAAACTGAGCCTCAAACCCTGCTGGTTAAATATATTTTCAATTTCACCCACAACCACCTCATTGTAGGCGACACCCCCTGACAGAACAATATCCTTAACACCATAATCCTGTGCCTTAACTGCTGCAAGCCCTGCCATACCTGTTGCAAGAGCCTTCTGTGCTGAGGCTGCTATTTTTTCCCGACTTTCGCCAGAATTTAAATAGTCCAGACATGCCTTCAGAAGCTTTGCTGAATCGAAAACCTCAATTTTACCCTCTCTTTCAAACCTGACAGGCATATCAAGCTCTGGTATTACTCCATGGGCAAAGCTCTCCAGCTTCATAGCAGGTTCTCCCTCATAGGTTCTTTCTCTGCACACACCAAGGAGAGCAGAGACTGCATCAAGTACTCTTGCAAAGCTGCTGCATTGAAATACATTAAAGTTTTTATTCCACTGCTTTATCAAAATCTCCACCTCGAAGCTTTCCATACCAAGAGCTATTAAAACTTTATTAACCTCTTCCTCTTCAAGTTCCCCAAGGAGCAGACCAGCCGTTATTCTGAGAGGATTCCTAACAGCACTATCCCCTCCTATGAGAGGAAAACTCTTCATAGAACCAGCTCGATTAAAATCTGAGCCAGAAAAGAAGAAAATTTCTCCACCCCATGCCTCACCACTGTAACCGTATCCAAAACCGTCAAGAGCAATCCCTATTCCTTCTTCAATTCCCTTTTCTGCAGCAACCCCTGCAATATGTGCTTCATGATGTTGAATTTTTAAAAATTCAAGTCCCTGCTCCTCTGCAAGAGCTTCAGCAAGCTGTGTTGTCTGAAAGCCGGGATGGAGGTCGCAGGCAATTGCCTCAATCTCATCTGCGCCTGATAAAGCTTTCATCCTTTTTACACTTTCCTCAAGAAATTCAAGATTTGAAGGAGAGGTGGTTTTTCCAATATACTGGGTCAAATAAGCCTTTTTTCCAACAAGAAAGCAGGCAGTAACATTCTCCTCCGCACCCAGAGAAAGAATATCTGGCCCGCTTCTTTTAATTGAAACAGCTCCGGGAACATAACCTCTTGAACGCCTTATAAATGCTTTTCTTCCTGCTACAACCCTAAGAATAGAATCATCAATACGATTTACAATCCTGCGATTATGGAGGAGAGCATAGTCATGAAAACCCAGCTTAAGGACATCCTTCCTTTCAGATGCCATGGGTTCACCCGGAGCATTGCAGGAGGTCATAACCAGAGCTGTAGAATTCATATAATTGAAGAGAAGATAATGAACTCCTGCATATGGAAGCATTACTCCAAGCGTATGAAGCTGAGGGGCTACAAGTTCTGAAATTTTATTACCCCTTTTCTTTAAAAGTAAAATAGGCCTTTCTCTGCTTTCAAGAAGAGTCTCCTCTTCTTTACCAATAAAAACAAGTTTTCTTGCTGCCTTTATATCTCTTACCATTACTGCAAAGGGTTTTTTCTCTCTGCCCAGTCTGCGTCTCATTTCCTTCACAGCCCTAGAGCTGGTAGCAAGACATACCAAGTGTGTACCTCCCACACCTTTAATTGCCAGAATCCTGCCCTCCTTCAGGAGCTCGGCAGCCTTTCTGATAGGGTTTTCATTTAATTTATCACTACCCCTATAGAGTTCATAGGATGGGCCGCATTCCCCACAGGCTGTTGGCTCAGCTTTAAATCTCCTGCTCTCCGGCGAAGTATACTCATCCAAACAGTGCCTGCAAAGCTTAAAACTTTTCATTGATGTATTTTCTCTATCATAAGGTAGAGCTTCTATTATACTGAATCTGGGACCGCAGTCAGTACATACTGTAAAAGGATAGAGGTATCTTCTATCTCTGAAATCTAAAATCTCTTTAAGACAGGTATCGCAGATAGCAAGGTCAGGAGGTAGTGAGGAACCAGAGGCTTTACAGGAAGAGCTTTCAAGAATTGAGAATTCACTGTATTCTTTTTCTTCGCTCCTTGTTATCTCAATACTTTCAATCTCAGCCAGATGGGGCTTTTCTTTCTTCATGGCAGCTATAAACTCAGGAGACTCTCTGTGAATATACACCTCAACACTATCTCCAAGGTTTCTGATATAACCCCTAAGGTCAAAGCGCTTCGCAAGTCTGTAAACAAAAGGTCTAAAGCCTACACCCTGCACAACCCCTTTAATAACAATTCGTGGCATTTTCAATCATTCATTATTTTGAACCTTCCTATTTTCGGCTCATAAATCTCGCCTTCTACAAGAAGGTCATTAATAATCTTATCAAGGTCCTCCTCTTTTATACCTGTCTCCTTGACAACTGTAACATACTTTACACCTTCTCCTTCATCACCTGTTTTAATAACCTCCAGCACTCTATCCCTTAGAGCTTCTACTTCAAACTCGACTTTATCTTCCACAGCTTTTGAGGAGGGTTTCTTTCCAAGAGTTTTATCTTTGATAACAAGCTCCAGCCTTCTAACTAGTTCCCAGTTCGGGTCTTCAATTATATAAACCACTTCAGGAAGTATGTAAATTTGTTCCTGATACTCCTTCACCTTACCAACCACGTCTATAGTCTCGCCAACTTCAATACCTTTTAGTATATCTGTATCTATAAAAGATCTAGCTGAAGTAATCTCTGAACTGTCATCCAGAGTTACAATAACATATTTATCATCTTCACTGATAAATTTTGAAACGACAACACCCATCACCCTTACTCTGGATACCATCTCACTCAGTGATGTTACAACATAGTTGGGTTCCATATTACCCTCTGTTTTAATAAATTCTCCTTCAACAAGGTCTTTAATCCTCACCTTAGTGGCAGTCTTTCTCTCCATCATTTTATGTCACCTTGTACCTTTCAAATTTGGGTTCGAATATATCACCTTTGACTTTCAACTTATCAAGAACTTCCATAGTATTTGTTTTACTTATTCCCTTCTGCTCACCTATCTCAATAATTTCACTCTTTTTTGCAGTTCCATATTCAGTCTCAAGTTCTCTTATTATATTTAATATATCATTTATTTTATCTCTCTGAGATTTTGTTATTCCTGAATATATCTTATCTATATCAATCTCACCTGTTTCCATATCAATACCAGCCTGAGCAAGAGAAGCTTTAACCAGATTTATAGCTCTTTCTGCATCATCTGCAGTTACGATATTACTTAATCTGACTCTTGCTCTGGCTTTGGAAAGTCTTACAATTGCCCAGAGCTGTCTTGCAGTTAAAGGTATTGGCATATCTTCAGCCTGCTGAGCCTTTTCACGCATCTTAACATAAAAATCTTCTATTACTTCTCTTGCCTCCGGACTCAAGTCAGGAAAAACATTCTGCTTTGCATAGGCTATATGCTTCCTCAAAAATTCAGGTGACAAGGGGGGT
>QIGD01000132.1 GCA_003229935.1 Methanobacteriota archaeon
AATTATGGGCTAAAGAATGAAATATAAAAATCCGTCGAACTGGGCATGAAATGTAGGACGAAACAATGAGCAAAAACTTAGATATCACTGGATTATGAGACAGTGCCAAATGAAACATATACACAGCCAGGGTGAACGTGACTGAACGTGAACGAAAATATTTTACAGAAATATTTGTAATTAAGGCTTGACTCCTTTTGTAATTAGCCCTGGGGGGGATTTGAACCCCCGACCTGCTGATTTCTTGCAACCATACGGCTGTTACAAGTCAGCCGCTCCGGCCAGCTGAGCTACCAGGGCATGATTATAACTTAAAAGGTTACTATCACAATTAAAACGAAGGCTACAATAAGAATTTTATGGATAACCTCAGAAAAGTTTTTGCATGCAGCTCGCCAGAGCATGAGTATAAATTTAAAATGTTACTATCACAATTAAATATATGCTCAAACTCAGAGGTCATCATCTGCTCTGCCTCAACTTCTTCAAAGGCGAAGGCTACAACAGGAATTTTGTAGATAATCTAAGAAAAGTTCTTGAAAAAGCAAAGAGGAAGGAATTTTATATAGCCATAGGAAGCGATGATATTTGCATAGCCTGCTCCCATCTGAAGGACAATAAATGCAATTTCAACAACATGCAAAATGAAGAGAAAATAAAAGGTCTTGACACACTTGCTCTCAATCTTTTAAATTTCAAGGCAGGTGAAAGAATAATGTGGAGCTATATTGATTCAAAACTTCCAGATGTATTCACAGACTGGAGAGATGAAGCCTGCTCAGAATGTCAGTGGCTGGAGACATGTAGTAGTACAGAACTCTGGAGAAAGCTCGGTCAATCACCACCTGTTAAAACGGGTGGCTTGTTCCGTGAGGAATAAGGGTAACAGGTTGATTAGGAGGCATAGGAATATGCAGAAGTTATTGGTAGAGTTAAAGAACACATCAGGGGATGCTCCTCAAGTCCCCTGCTCTGTAAGTGGAGCATTAAACAGAGAGGAAACTCTTAGTGTGCCTTATAAAGTACTGGCCAATAACAGCTCCGATGAGGACCTACTCTCTGGCAAAAGAGGACAGGACTTGCGAGTTCCTGTCATAAATATGCATGGGAAACCGTTAATGCCGACAAGACCCAGAAAGGCAAGAATACTCCTTAACCAGGAAAAGGCAACAGTAGTTCAGCGAAGTCCTTTTACCATACAGTTAAAATATCCATCAGGAGAAACAAAACAGAATATAACTTTAGGTATAGATGCTGGATATTCAACCATAGGTTTCAATGCTGTAACAGAGAAAAAGGAATTACTATCAGGTGAATTAACTTTGCGAAAAAGAATCTCAAAGTTGTTAAAGCAGAGAAGGAGTTACAGGCGAGCTCGAAGGAATAGATTATGGCACAGAAAGCCACGATTCAATAATCGCAGTAAAACCAGAGGCTGGTTTGCACCCAGTATTAAGCATAAACTTGAGACACACCTGAGATTGATTGATAGGTTGAAGAATATATTGCCCATAACGAAAGTGATAGTAGAAGTGGCGAGCTTTGATACACATAAACTTCAGAATCCAGAGATTAAGGGAGTGGAATATCAGCAGGGTGAATTACAGGGTTATGAAGTAAGGGAATACCTGCTGGAGAAATGGAAGCATAAGTGTGCTTACTGTGGGAAGAGTAATCTTCCTCTGGAGATTGAACACATTGTACCTAAAATTCGAAGGGGTTCTTATAGGGTTTCAAATCTGACTTTAGCATGCCATAAATGTAATCAGAAGAAAGGAAATAAGACAGCAGCAGAGTTTGGACATTCTGAAATACAGAAGAAAGCAAAGCGAGCATTAAAAGCAACTGCATTTATGAATATTGTTAGATGGAGACTGGTGAATACTCTGATGTGTGAATGGACGTATGGGTATATCACAAAACATGATAGGATTAAATTGGGCATGGAAAAAAATCATATTAATGATGCTTTTGTAATCGCTGGTGGAAAAGCACAGGAAAGAAGTAGGAGTTATACTCTAACTCAAACGAGAAGGAATAACAGAAGTATTCAGCTAAACAGGAGAGGATATAAACCTTTTATAAGAAGACAGAGATATAAATTACAACCTAATGATTTGGTGAAATATCTTAAAACTCTCTGTAGAGTAAAAGGTGTCCATAATTATGGGAAATATGTAATAGTAGAAGGGAAAATAGGGGAAATCTTTGATATTAATGTTAAAAAAGTGGAGTTAGTAAAATATGGAAAAGGAATACAATGGAATACAATTTTGAAAGAGGTGAAAAAGGGCAATTCCTCCCTTCTATTAAGAGAGATGATTTCATTGCCAAAATATTATGAAAATTAAAGTAACAGCTTACCACAACGGAGAAGAGATAGAAGATTATGTTGCCTTTGAGAAGGATATGGAGCTTGTGATTAATAACTCTCCTGTAGCAACAATAAAACTCTCCCCCGGTTATGAGAAGGAATTTGCTCTAGGTTACTGTCTTGGTGAAGGCTTTATCTCAGGCCTGTGCGATGTAAAGAAGATTGTGATAGACGAAAACTCAATACATATTGATGTGAGAGAATCGAAGGCTGAAAGGGAACGTTACATCTCCAGTGAATGCCTCTCAGGCTGGAGGACGAGAATTAAAAAGGGAATTGAAGTAGAGAGTGATTTGAAGGTAAAGAGCAGTGAAATAACAGAAAACATGAAGGAAATGCAGAGAAAAAGTGAAGTCTGGAAACTCACAGGCGGGGTACACTCCTCAGCCCTTGTTATTGATAGAGAAGTTATTGTCATAGAGGATGTGAGCAGGCACGTCACAATAGACAAACTTCTTGGCATAGGATTAAAAAGAAATATAGATTTCTCAAAGAGTTATATCCTCACATCGGGAAGAATTCCAGGTGATATGATAACAAAGATAGCAGGAGCAGGTATCCCACTCGCTGCCACAAGGACTGCTGTCCTATACTCCGGAATCAATGTTGCCAGAAAAAGCGGTATAACCCTTGTGGGCTTTGTGAGAAAAGGAAATATGAATATATACACCTGTAGAGAAAGAGTAGTTTGAGGTAGAGTTATGGCTTATAAAGACCTGAGAGAATTTATTGATAGGCTGGAAGAAAAGGAAGAGCTGAGAAGAATTAAAGTAGAGGTTGACCCTGAACTCGAGATTTCCGAGATAGTTGACAGAGTCTCAAAGAGTAATGGACCTGCTCTCCTCTTTGAAAAGGTTAAAAGTAGCAGCTTTCCGGTTGTTGCAAATCTTTTTGGAAGTTATGATAGAATGAAACTTGCCCTTGAAACAGACAGTTTTGAGAAGATAGGCGAAACTCTCGCTGAGCTTACCATGCCAGAGGTGCCAGAAAGCATATCAGATAAACTGAAAAGTCTGAGTAAGATTAAAAAAGCTCTTTCATTTCCACCTAAAATGGTGAAAAAAGCAGAGTGTCAGGAGGTTGTATTTGAGGGCAAAGAAGCTGACCTTCTCAAGTTGCCAGTCTTAAAAACATGGCCTGAAGATGGTGGCAGATTTATAACACTACCTCTTGTCTTTACAAAGGACCCTGAAACAGGAAAAAGGAATACAGGCATGTACAGAATGCATGTCTATGACTCAAGAACTACTGGAATGCACTGGCAGATTCACAAACACGGAGCAGAGCACTACAGAAAGGCTTCTGAAAGAAAAGAAAGGCTAGAAGTGGCAGTTGCCCTTGGCTCTGACCCTGCAACAATATTCTCATCTATAGCACCCTTGCCACCTGATTTCGATGAGCTTCTTTTTGCTGGTTTTCTCAGAGGCCATGGAGTGGCAGTTGTAAAATGCAGAACAGTCAACCTTGAGGTGCCTGCCAGTTCAGAAATTATTCTCGAGGGTTATGTTGAACCCGGAGAAATGAAAATGGAAGGCCCATTCGGGGACCACACAGGCTTCTACTCACCTGCCGAACTCTTCCCTGTTTTCCACATCACCTGCATAACCCATAGAAAGGATGCCATATACCCTGCAACAGTTGTGGGAAAGCCACCCATGGAAGATGCCTACTTCGGCAAGACAGTAGAGAGAATTTTTCTTCCGCTTATAAAAATGCAGCTTCCAGAGATAGCTGATATCAATCTACCTGTTGAATCCGCCTTTCACAACCTTGCTATAATTTCAATAAACAAGAGCTACCCCGGACAGGCTAGAAAAGTGATTTTTGGCATCTGGGGGCTGGGGCAGATGATGCTCACAAAGGCTGTTGTTGTTGTAGACAGCAATGTTAATGTTCAGAATCTGGGTGAAGTGCTATGGGCAGCCTCAGCAAATGTTGACCCTGCAAGAGATATTTTTGTTGTTTCAGGCACTCCTACAGACAGCCTTGACCACGCACCAAACACTGAAAACATCGGCTCAAAAATCGGAATAGACGCAACAAAGAAAATCAAAGAAGAAGGATATTCAAGGGAATGGCCTGAGCCTATTGAGATGAGCCCTGAAATCAAAAACCTTGTAGATAGGAAATGGAAGGAGTATGAAATCCCACTATCTGGCAAAAGGTGAGATTTTTCTCAGCTTTTTCACCGCAAGATAAAACCTGTCAATAGCATATTCAATTTCACGTTTTGTATTTATTCTGCCAAAAGAAAAAACCGCTGAACTCTGAGCTCTTCTTGAAGGATAGCCCATAGCAATCAGAACCGGCGATGCTCTAAGCACCTGAGAAATACATGCTGTACCATTGCCAATATAAACACCTTCGAAACTTAAAGCCTGCATCAAAGCCTCGCCATCTATATAATCAACTATAAAACTGGCATGATTCGGCAGTCTTTTTTCACTATGCCCCGTAAGCTCAGTATCTTCAATTTCAAGAACACTTTCAACAAGCATATCTCTCAGCCACCTCACCCTTTCAATTTCTCCCAGACCTTTCTCTGCCATCTCTGCCGCCTTTCCAAAACCAGCTATGGCAGGAACATTCTCTGTTCCTCCTCTGAGACCTTCCTCCTGCACTCCCGAATAAATAAGAGGAACAAGCCTGAGACCTCCTCTGAGATATAGAGCACCGGCACCCTTTGGCCCGTACATTGTATGAGAGGATATACTCAGAGCATCCACACCAAGAGCTTTTACATCTATTTCAATATTACCTGCCGCAGCAACAGCATCGACATGTACAAGTGCGCCTTTTTCATGGGCAATCTCAACAATCTCCTTAACTGGCTGTATGGTACCCACTTCATAATTGGCAAGCATTACAGAAACAAGCACTGTAGCTTTGCCAGTACTCTTTTCAATCTGGTTCAAATCCACCTCGCCATGTCTGTCAACTCCTGCAAAGCTCACAACAAAACCCTGCTTCTGGAGCCAGCGAAGGGAATTCAGAGTTGAATGGTGCTCTATAAGACTTGAAACAAGGTGTTTACCCCTTGTTTTATTTGCATTCGCAAGGCCATGCACTGCAAGATTATTTGCCTCGGCACCTGAAGACGTGAAGATAATCTCCTCAGGCTCTGCATTTATCAGCCCAGCAACCCTTTCCCTTGCCTTATCAATAGCATCCATTGCCTCAAAGCCAAGGTCATATGCTCTAGAAGGATTTCCAAATCTGTTTTCGAGGTAGGGAAGCATTTCATTCAGAACTTCCTTCGCCACAGGTGTTGTTGCCATATGGTCAAGATATACTCTCAACATATTAATCGCTTGTCTTCCTTATATAAAATTTGAAAAACTCCCCGTTATCATCCACACCGATAAGCTCATTACCTGTTTTTCTACACCATTCAGGAATATCATTCAGAGAACCCTCATAGTCTGTAATAACTTCCAGAATCTGCCCCTTTTTCAGCTCCTTCATCCTATCTTCGGTACGCATAAGATGCATAGGGCACATCCTGAAAACAACATCCTCTGTAGCATCTGCCCTTATTCCAGAGACAAACTTTATTTCAGCCATACTTTTATAGAATATCTTAATCTATTAAAATATTATCGTGACATCCTCCCATCATTTAAATGACGGGCATCGGTTCATGACTTATGGAGGAACGACATTGTTGCTCCTCCATATCAACGGCGGTGCCACACCGCCAATACTCCTTGAGATGTTGTTCTCTCGGAGATACCTTTTCTCAGGGTTAACTCACCTGAAATTAATTCGCTTTTTTCTGTTACTGCACTGAAACCTATTGTTGAATACCCAGCATCTAATCTATACCTATTGTAAGAGCCTGCTTATTTCCTCCTACTGTATAGTTTAGTTTGATTGTGAAGGGTGTTCGCTGAACTACTGTTGCTTTTCTTTGCTGCA
>QIGD01000133.1 GCA_003229935.1 Methanobacteriota archaeon
CCTTAAACCAGATAGGCATACTAAAGACCCTTGCCGATAGAAGTCATAACAAGTTTGCCATGCTTGACTCCACGTGAACTTATTAATATATCTGAAATTTTCTTTATATCCTTTGTTTTTCCCCTGAGTACAAGAACTTCCATACAGTTATGCTCATCAAGATGAACATGCATGCTTGAAATTACATTCCCATGAAAATGGTGCTGCAGGTCTGTGAGTTTATCATTCACCCCTCTAACATCATGGTCATAAACAATAGTCAGAGATGCTATTGCCTCCTTCTCAGATGCTTTCCATTCCTCCTGTACAATGATATCCCTTATTAAGTCTCTTATCGCCTCTGAACGGTTTGTATATCCTTTTTTTTCAATTATTCTGTTGAATCTATCAAAGAGAGTCGGGCTCATTGAAACTCCAAATCTAACCAGGTCATTCATACTATCACCTGATGAATATTTATTATCCGTGTTATTTTAATATTCCTGTTGTGTCACCCAATCTGAGACATTTATTCATGGATGTTATATTATAATATTTGGTGTTACGATGTCGTGAGCGTGAAAGCCCACTATCTTTAGTGGTGGGATGAGAGCGAACCACAGCTAATTGTCACCAAACAATTTATACCTAAGAGCCTTCGGAAATCCTCTTATTTCATACTAAAATTCTGATATTGCTACATTACCCCCATCTTATAAAGAAATTAATCTTTTCATAGCATTTTAAATGCAGTAGGGCACCATATCAAATTATACACCACGTTGTGAACACATGCGTTTGAACATTTTCATCTTTTGTTAACCATCAACTATAAATAGGTGGCACTGATATGAACATTTTAGTAGAAATATTGGGGGTATTAAATGATTGAAATTGACATTCCCGGCTTTGGGCCTGTGGTGATTGAACACCTTGTTTTTGATTTCAACGGAACACTCGCAGAAGATGGAAAGCTATGTGAAGGCGTAAGAGATAGACTGATTGCCCTTTCAAAGGATGTACAGATTCACATACTCACGGCAGACACTTTTAATATGGCTAGAGATGAGTTGAAAGGAATAGACTGCAGAATAACCATAACTCAAGGCGAAAACCATGATATCCTGAAAGAGGAATATGTCAAATCCCTTGGTCCTGAGAATGTTGTATCACTTGGAAACGGTAATAATGACAGGAGAATGCTCAGAATTACACGAATAGGAATTGCTGTCTGTCTAAAAGAGGGATGTGCCATTGATGCAATAAAAAATGCAGACATCCTTGTTACATCTTCAATAGACGCACTTGATTTTCTCAGTAACAAAGATAGACTCAAAGCAACTCTGAGGTTTTAATTACAGAAAAAAATTTAAAGGTTTATCTCTTATTATATCTCTGGTGATAATGTGTCCAAGATTAGATGTAGTCATATCCTCGTTGAAAAACATCCAAAGGCTCAGGAAATCCTATCGGAATTAAATAGTGGTGTAGATTTTTCAGAACTTGCACGCAGATACTCTGTGTGTCCTTCAAAAAAGAAAGGTGGCGACCTAGGTTTTTTCGCTAAAGGCCAGATGGTAAAGGAATTTGAAAGGGCGGCCTTCAAACTGAAAAATGGTGAGATTTCTGATATTGTTAAGACCCAATTCGGCTACCATATTATAAAGAGGACAGATTAAATGGGTCTTGAAGAGGTGGCAGGAAGAGTAAAAGAATGCAGAAAATGCCCCCTATTTAGGAATCGGACTCAGGCAGTGCCTGGGGAAGGGCCGGAAGATGCTAGAGTGCTCTTTATCGGGGAGGCTCCTGGAAGGGAAGAAGATCTTTCAGGAAAGCCCTTTGTAGGAAGGGCTGGAAAGCTTCTTACAGAGCTTTTGGAAGATGCAGGCCTGAAAAGAAACAGAGTCTTCATAACTTCAGTGATAAAATGCAGGCCACCTGACAACCGTCTTCCAAAGAGGGATGAGACAAATGCCTGCTATCCCTATCTTAAAGAACAGATTAGGATACTCAAACCGGATATAATTGTTCTCCTTGGGAATACTGCAATTAAAACTGTGGTTGGCCTTAATGGAATAACAAAATTACATGGTAAAGTTATTATAAAGGAAAAAGAAAACTATCTTCCGATGTTTCATCCTGCAGCAGGAGTCAGAAACAGAAAACTGATACCTCTGATGAAAGAGGACATGGAAGGACTCAGCAGGCATCTAATAAAACTAGGAGCTTGTTAAAATCAGGTTCAAAGGTTATTCCCGGCTCAAAGCACTTTTGCAAAAGGCTTTAAGCTATACTGGGGAGGTGATAAATTGGAAAAACAGATGTTCATAAAAAATTTCACGGATAGAGAACTTATAACGGGCTTTTTTGTTGTGGAATACAAGCACGAAATTAAAGAGTACAAGAATGGCTATAGATTCATGTTTGGAATTTCCGACAAGAGCGGAGAAGTAATGGTAAATTACTGGGGTGGTTCTGACAAAAAGCAGGTTGAAGAGGTCTTTAATGGGTTTTCAAAAGGAGACATTGTATATCTCAAGGCTATCTCTGTACTCTATAACGAAAGAATCCAGGTAAATATCAATCCTCCTGAAAACAGCGTCAGAAAGGCATTGGATGATGAATATGACCTATCAATATTTATTTCATCGAGCAATCAGGATATCGGAGAAATGGAAGAAAAGCTTTTTTCCCTTGTGGAATCCGTAAAAGATGAAAAAATCAGGCTTTTACTGGAGAGTATATTCAAAGACCCAGTGATATGGTCAAAGTTTAAAAAAATACCTGCAGCGAAAAGATATCACCATGCCTGCATCGGTGGTCTTTTAGAACATACGCTAGGAGTTGCACTATTTGCCAGAACTGCATGCCGACTGCATTCCTCTCTTGACAGGGATATTGTAATTGCAGGTGCTCTTTTGCATGATATTGGCAAAATTGAAGAGATTAAAATTACAAATACCATAGAATATACAGAGAGGGGTATGCTGGTAGGGCACGTTGCACTGAGCTATGAAATAGTAAAAGACCAATTGGCTGGGACTGATATACCTGAAACCACTTCCATGAAGCTTTTGCATATCGTACTCAGTCATCACGGGGAGAGGATTAACGGCTCGCCCATGGAACCAATGTTTCCCGAAGCTGCGGCAGTATATCTTGCCGATGTATATGATTCGATGATTACCCAGTTTATCAGAGAGAAAAAGGATATTGACACAGACGATTTTAAAATTTATTCTAATATCCTGGCCAGAAGGATATTTGTAAAATAGCAACTGAAAACAGGAACTCTCAGTTATAAAAAGCCGGCGCCATATGCATGGAAATATATGTATTTACAGTTAGAAACGGCGGTTACACTCATGTCCTCTCAGATTACTATGTAGACATCTGTATCAATTATGGGTAGCTCATAAAAATCAAAAAAGAGGTAGGATTATAGACAAAAAGAAAAGAACGATTTATGGCGACCCAAAACCGGAGGACATAGATACCACAGATATCGAGAACTTTAATGGAATATTACGAGAGAGGATTGGTAGGTTAGTGCGGAAAACAAAGTGTTTCTCAAAATATAAACTGAGACTGGAGTGCACAATTGAGCTGTTTCAATTCTACTGGAACTTCATTAACGAACTAAAGAGCCTATCGCAAAATTCTGTGATTATGTCCTAAAAGCCGTTTGTTTTTTTTGCCCTCTCTCCCTTGTAATTTGATTTTTTCACTTTCTTACTGCAACTCCATTGGTCATCAGTTAAGGTTTTCCTACGGTCTCTAAAACGAACTCTCTTTGCATGATGGTTCTTACAAGACGGCGATAAGTTCCAAGACTGTATTGTAGTCTTATCAAATTCTATAGTAATCAGGGAAAACGCCTGTAGTTGTGAAATATTCCCTCTTCAAAACGCTTAACCGATGACGCATTACTACAACTCTTTCTAAATTATGCCAATGCTTTCAGTGTCACCTGGATGTGTAGCGCCCCAGCTTTCTGATAC
>QIGD01000134.1 GCA_003229935.1 Methanobacteriota archaeon
TCTTCAACAGAACACACATCCATAATATTAGATTGATGCAAACATTTAAATACTTTCATGTGACAAAAGCTTCATGTGTATTGTCATGAATCGTAATAAACTTTCATTTCTCGACCGCTTCCTCACATTATGGATTTTTCTTGCTATGGCAGCAGGTGTATCTGCTGGCTATTTAATACCCAATATCGAATCATTCATAACCAGTTTTCAGGTAGGCACAACAAACATACCTATCGCTCTGGGTTTAATTCTAATGATGTATCCGCCCCTCGCAAAGGTGCGATATGAGAATCTGGGAGCTGTATTTAGAAATAAAAAGATTCTGGGTTTATCGCTCGTGCAAAACTGGATTATAGGGCCTATACTCATGTTTTTTCTTGCCATAATCTTCCTGCACAACTATCCACAATTCATGATTGGTTTAATCATGATTGGACTTGCAAGATGCATCGCCATGGTGATAGTGTGGAATGAGCTTGCCAGAGGTGATACAGAATATGCCGCAGGTCTGGTTGCCTTTAACAGCATCTTCCAAGTTCTTTTCTACAGTATCTATGCTTGGGTGTTTATCACAGTTCTACCACCCCTGTTTGGACTTAAAGGTAGTCTGGTGGATGTGAGCATGGCACAGATTGCCGAGAGTGTTTTTATATATCTGGGCATTCCCTTTGTCGCAGGTATGCTCACCCGTTTTCTGCTTCTGAAACGTAAAGGTATAGACTGGTATCAGAGAGAATTCATTCCAAAAATCAGCCCGATTACGCTCATTGCTCTGCTATTTACAATAGTAGTAATGTTCAGTCTGAAGGGAAAGCTCATTGTGCAGATTCCAATGGATGTTGTACGAATAGCCATTCCTCTTCTGATATACTTCATAATTATGTTTTTCGTCAGCTTCTATATGGGAAGAAAAGTAGGGGCAGACTACTCGAAAACAGCTGCTCTGTCTTTCACAGCAGCAAGCAATAACTTTGAGCTCGCCATTGCTGTTGCTATTGCTGTTTTTGGAATAAACTCTGGCGCAGCATTTGCAGCTGTGATTGGACCGCTGGTAGAGGTTCCTGTGCTTATCAGTCTTGTAAATGTATCTCTGTGGTTTCAGCACAGATTTTTTATAGATAGCTAGGGCAGGATCATCATTTCAATAGCAATTACAATACTTCCTGAGTTAATTTTATATTCTATGTAGCCTGTATTTTTAGATGATTTGTGATGGGACTGGATATTGAAGAACAAAACCTGAAATGGATGATTGAAACCACAGACCTGACAAAAAGATTTGGTAATTTTACTGCAGTAAAAAATTTGAATCTCAGAGTGAAAAGAGGGGAGATATACGGGTTTTTAGGCCCCAATGGTGCAGGTAAAAC
Source organism: Methanobacteriota archaeon (assembly GCA_003229935.1). GTDB lineage: Archaea > Hydrothermarchaeota > Hydrothermarchaeia > Hydrothermarchaeales > BMS3B > BMS3B. The sequence continues at coordinate 1,371 of QIGD01000134.1, forward strand.
TACCACTATTAAGATACTCAACTGCCTTTTAAATCCCAGCAGTGGAAGTGCAAGAATTGCAGGTTTTGATATAAGAAAGGATGTTCTCAAGGTAAAGACAATAACAGGCTATCTGCCTGAGACACCCTTCCTGTATGAAAAACTGACAGGAAAAGAATTTCTGGATTTCGTTGCTGAGCTTTATGGAGTGGATGATGCCCGAAAGGAAAGAAAAGTAAACAATCTTCTCAGGATGTTTACCCTGACAGAAAAGGCTGACAGCCTGATTCAGGGATATTCTCATGGTATGCGGCAAAAAATAGGGATTGCAGCAGCCCTTATTCATGACCCGAAGGTGCTATTTCTGGATGAACCTACCATCGGTCTTGACCCTAAAAGTGCCAGAATGGTGAAGGATATTCTGAGAGAACTTGTAAATAGGGGAAGTACAGTTTTTATGTCCACCCATGTTCTGGAAATTGCCGAGAAAATGTGTGATGAGGTGGGAATAGTAAATCATGGAACTCTCATAGCCAGCGGCTCCATAGAAACATTGCGTAAGTCAGAACAGGGCGATTCACTGGAAGATATATTCCTTGAGCTCACAGGGGGGCCTGAATATCAGGATGTAATGAGATATCTGGAGGATTGATATGGGCGCCTCCCTGACCATACTTAAATATGAGCTAATATCTCTTCTGAACAGCTACCTTAAAAAAGAGTGGAGATCAATAAAGGCAGTCCTTATCGGGATAGCTTCTCTTTCTATTGCATCTATGTCCTTCATATTTTCATGGTTATTCTTCATGGGACTAAAACTTTCCACAAAAGGTGTGTCCATAGAGTCCAATTTTCTTTCCATCTTCTTTCTTATTGTATTCACATTTGTGATACTGCAAGGCTTCTCCATTGCCCTTTATACCATGTTTCTCCAGTCAAATATTATATTCCTCATGAAGGCACCGGTTTCCATTGGAACCATATTCTGGTCTAAACTCGTTCAGAATGTGGCGCTGAACTCTCTCATCCTTTTCCTTTTCGGTATACCAGCTGCTCTGGCATATTTTATTTCGTTTCATTTTCCCATTATTGCCTATGTTCTTCTTTTTCCTGTGTTTTTCGCTGTGATTGTAATACCTGTAGGAATAATTATGGTACTTATCACGATTATAATGAGGTTTATCTCGGCTAAAAGAGCAAAAGAGTTTCTGGGACTTGTGGGAGCATTTGCTGGCGCTCTGTTATATATTTTAATAAATGTCTCAATGCCAGGTAGAATAGCTTTGAACCTTAAATCTAACATGAATATTTTAAAAACTGTGTTTTTACCCAGTTCCTGGGCCAGTAGCCTGTTTTCCTCCTTGAAATATGGGTCGTGGAATTCTATCCTTTATGCCTTTCTATTATTCGGGACTGCCTCTGTTGTGATAATAATCTCCCTTCATACAATGGAGAAACTCTTTTTTCAGGGCTGGACTAAGAGCAGGGTCTCCACGTTCAAATCTAAGAGCTCTAAGAAATCTTCCCACCTCAAAAGATTTTACAGCTTTCTGCCCAGGCCTGTTCGTGCCATAGCAATAAAAGACCTTAAATCCATGCCTAGGGACATTCAATTCTGGTCCAGGATGTTTTTCCCTCTGGCACTGATGATAATCATTATAATGAACCCTAGCTTCAGCAGCAAAATAGGTGAAATGCAGTTTTTCTTAGACCTGCTTATCCTAGGTTTTGCTGCTATGACTTTCTCCAGCAATCTGCTGACAGCATCAGTCGGTAGCGAAGGCAAAGCCTACTGGATACTTCACACTTCACCTGTAAAACCAGAGGTTGTATTGAAGGGAAAGCTTTCAGCTGGCCTTCTTCCATTACTGACTATCATTTTCATAATGGCTTCGATTATTGGTTTTCTTTCAAATTTAGGATGGTCACAATTTGCCTTATTAATACCTGTTTCATGGTTTTTGACCTTCGGAATCTCCTCCATATCCATAGGTATTGGCGGAGCCTTTGCAAATTTTGAAAGTGAAAATCCCAGAAATAAGGTGAATTTTCTGGGCTCAGTTGCTTCAATGGTTCTCCCAGGTGGCTATCTCATAATTGCAGTTATTCTTCTTGCAGTCCCCTATATCGCCGGATATTTTGGAAGAAATATACCTGTTCTGTATATTATATCCTGGGGTTTATTATTCCTAATGACAATTTCCATAAGCTATGTTTCCATCAAAGTTGGGGCAAGAACACTAGGGACACGGGAATTTAATTTCTAAAATTTTCTTCCATATTTGCATAATGGAAAATAGATATAGAGGTTAATCTTTGCTTTGATTATGGTGCTGTGATGATTGGTCAATCACCCACGACTTTAGTCGTGGGCTTGTCTCGTGAGAGGCAAGGGTAACAGGTTGATTAGGAGGCGTTGTAAAAGATGCAGAAGTATTGGTAGAGTTAAAGAACACACCAGAGGATGCTCCTCAAGTCCTCTGCTCTGTAAGTGGGGGGCATTAAACAGAGAGGAAACTCTCAGTGTGCCTCGTACAGTACTGGCCAATAACATCTCCGAAGAGGACCTACTCTCTGGCAAGAGGGGACAGGACATACGAGTCCCTGTCGTAAACATGCAAATCA
>QIGD01000135.1 GCA_003229935.1 Methanobacteriota archaeon
AAATCAGACCATTGTGGGATTGAAAGGCGGTTGGATGGACATTGTAGCAATTTATTTGAAAAGTTAAAATCAGACCATTGTGGGATTGAAAGGTATTTAACGGTAATTTTACATTAGTATATGAATATGTTAAAATCAGACCATTGTGGGATTGAAAGTTTATAAAAGAAAGCAATGAAGATTTAGAATTGTTTAGTTAAAATCAGACCATTGTGGGATTGAAAGTATAAGCTATCATTTCAGGATGTCTTATAACATCTCGTTAAAATCAGACCATTGTGGGATTGAAAGACAAGTGTGGCGTCAAGGTTCTTGCCCACTGTCTTGGTTAAAATCAGACCATTGTGGGATTGAAAGCATTCTATCATCACTTCTTCAACTTCTACTAACTCGTTAAAATCAGACCATTGTGGAAGTTACAGGTGGCCTTGCATGGCTTTTGAGAGGTACCTCCTGTTACTCTAAACAATTGCTCTATGCGGAGACTTCACACTTATTTAATTTTACTTACCTCTCAGCTTACGAACGTCAGACTGTGTGAAAACCACCTATTTTGCGAACCCCATACCTTATTTTTTGATTTAGAGGATATATTTGGCTTATTTCTCATGCAAACATGAGTTTTTACACAACCTGACGTTGCTTATTTGACCACATGTTTTTATATCAGGGCATCCTGCAAGGATTTATCGTGATAGGATGTCAGCTATTTTCTTCTGATTCTTTTATATACTCTCCTCTGGTTTTTCCTTCAGGTGGTTATAATGAATTTAAGAAGGTTAATCATATTAATGGTTGTAGTTGTGTCTTTAGGTGTGGTAAGTGCAGCACCATTGAGTATGTTGCAGCATAATCAGATATACAGACAGGGTAATTATTTTTACAGCCCTCTGTCGTATGATGTGAATTACAGCCAGACATATATTTCATCCACTGGTATAATTCCAGACCAGAGTGATGGGATTCTTGCAAGCGCTCCTGTATTTGCATCCAGGATTGTTGAAATAGCTGCGATGTACAGATACACACATGATGAGAATTACAAATTACTCTATGAAAAAGCCATAGGGTCAATTCTAGTATTAAAAAGTGAAAATGGTTTTATACCTTATTATTTTACAATAGACGGTCAGGCTGACACTTACATGAATGATAGAGGGATTTTGCATGATGCTAAAGTACTTGGTGGACTTCTAATTGGAAGTAATAATACTTTACCATCAGGTATTTCAGTTACAAGGTCATTACCATTTATTTATAATAATGGACAATTGTACTCTTCTGGTATATCGTATAATTTTACAAATTCTTCAAATATAAAGGTAGAATTTACAATATCCAATTTAAATACCTTAAATATTTCAATTAAAAAAGTATGGGGTGTTACTAATACAGGTGAAGAAATACTTGACCTGAGTGATTCTAATATGGAATTATTAAGGAATTATATTAAAACTTCAGTAAATGTTCGAAGTGAATATTTAGGTGTAGTTGCTAAAGAAAAACTATGGAATCCTTTAATAAAAGAAGGTGTAACAACACTTAAAGGAAATAATCTTCTATCTGAAATAGGGGCTCAGACTTTTAATATTTTAGGAGGGACTCAACCAGATATTTATAATATAGTTAGATCTGGAAAAGGATGGAGTGCAAGATACATATTAAAAGAGGATATGAATAATAATTTCTCTTTATATCGTGGAGCTATCTATATTCCATATGTATTGCATGAAAAAAATATGATACAATATACCAATATACCAGTTACAGGAGATAATCTGAGGTATGCTACATATGTTTCAAAAGGTTGGGTGGTGTCTGATAGTGGAACAACTCTTTCATCTACAAGTGATATTTCAGGGTTTAAACCACGCTATGGTACAATTGCAGTTGAATACTATCCAATTAGAAGTTATGTAATTCACTATGCAGGGAGTTTGGAGAGTATGGTATATTATATGACAGGCTCTCAAAAATTATCTCTGAATGTGGTGCATTATGCACAGAAATTTGAAATACCCACAGGAGAGTACTCTATAACCTCACAAATTCCATCCAATAGCACAGCAAATCTTTCTGTTAGAGTGCCATGGAATGCAGAAGCTTATTCTGTTCCTGAAAGCCCAGGAGCTCCATGGAGTCAGGAAAATCTTATTCTTGTGAGTACTATGAGTTGGAATAATGCTGTGAAACTCAGACAGGAAGCATTTAAAGAAGAAAATGCTATGAAGCTTTTTATAGCAGATGACAACCTCCTTGCAATGAGTGTTGATAAAAGCCCCAGTTCAATATTCAGTAGAGAAATCACAACAATGCTATCACTAAGTAAAACAAAAATGATGGCACTTGCACAATCAGAGGCACATGCAGAGAATAATTATGAAGTGAATAGATATTATAAAACCTTTAATGATTTCAGAAACGTGTTTCGTGAAATTTATCTGCCAATAGTTCAGCAAGCTGCAACGCAGGATGTTATATCTGGACAGAAAACACAAAATAATGCTATATTAATTGCTCAGATGGCAAGTAAAGGTAGAAGAGCAGGTATTCATGGTTTTTATAAAGTATATTCTGCTTATGAGGAATACTTTAGCAACCACACACAAAATTATACTACACTTAAGGCTTTGATAGTTGCAGGTGTAAATCCTGCTGCTGCAAGAGTAGTACAGAAAATCGAAGAAGGGCAATATGGGGCTGCTCTGACATTGACAAATAACCTGAGTGGTGTTGATGTGAAGAGGATTCTCATAGAAGAAATATCCACTCAACAGAAAGAAAATTCTGCAAGGTTTAATGAAGCAGTTACTTCTCTTACTGCCTTTGCTGAAGGAACAAATAATTTAGATAATACTTTAAATACTGTCCAGAATTATTTAGATAGCACAAGGATTAAAAATGCAAAAATAACCAGTGCAGAAGGAATTCTTAAAGCTGCACAGAGTGGAGCTATTCCTCTTCAAAATGCAAGGAAAGCAGTTGCAGGTATATTTTATATAAAATCTGTAGTGCAGCCAGCTACTCACCCAAAGAAAGTTATTCAGAAAACACAGTCAAGTAACATAACAAAAGTCCCGGTAGTAGCAAAGAAAAGACCAGACACAATATTCATAATAGCTACAATCTTTGTAGTACTCAGTGGTATAGTAGTGGCAGTTTTGAAATTTGCGAAAGGAAGACCTCCTGCACAAGGAAGGTAGGTGGGGAGTTATCTTCTCCTTCTTTAAGGTAAGGTTAAGGTATGGTGAGATTTAATGTTAAAAATAGATGAGGACCACGAAAAAAAACATAAGCAGATAGAAGCAAAATTAGAATTCCTTGAAGGTATGGTAGAGGAATTAATCGAGCAGGTAGGCCTGAAAAAAGCAAAAGGCCAACTTTAGCTCTCTTATAACCTGTCAGCTCTATCCTATTTCTCCAGCCATTTTTCCCCAGTAGAACGCTACCTTGGAGAGTAGCACTGCTGATAGGTAGCGGTAGTAGTTTTCGGTCTTCGTTACTGTGCCTGTATACTCCTCTTCGAGTATCTGATTGACAGCAGCGTTCTCCGGGAGTTTAGACCTGACAATTTCCTTGAAAGTCTTTATTTTTTCTTCAGAGCAGTCCAGTAGCACATAGACAGCCTCTTTACCGTCTTCAAAAGTGTTATCGGCAAAGAATCTTTCTAGCTCTAAAAATTCGGCTATGCCAAAGAGAAAAGGGCGGTATCCCACCTCATGAACTTTTTCGCCAGTGATGATGATTTTTGTTTTCATTTTGCTATTTGACCTCCGCCAATTTTGATTATAAATCATTGGGTTCCAGCCTATACTTCTTTCTTCTTATCAAAGGTTTATACCCTTTTCGGTTTAACTGTATTCAGGGGTTTTATGATACATCTTTTGTTTCTGGTAGCTACCAGAAAGGAATTATACTTTAAATACCCACCTGACTGAAATATAATTTTTTTATTATTAATTTATTTGT
>QIGD01000136.1 GCA_003229935.1 Methanobacteriota archaeon
TGCTTCGAAAATGCCACCACCGTGAATAGCATTAACCTGATGGGCAGAATCTCCTACAAGCATTAAACCATTTCCAACGAGCGTATCAATAGGGTCACCTACAGGCACGCCTCCGGCATTAACTTCGATTATTGCACCTTCATTTAAAGTTTCGTTTTTAGCTATCCATTTATCAAGGTAATGTTTTGCAGTTTTCTTTCCTACATTGCCACCTATGCCTATTCCCACATTTGCGACTTTTTCACCCTTGGGAAATACCCAGATATAACCCCTCGGTGCAATATCATTTCCAAAGTACAGGTTAAGCATGTCTGGTTCATCAAGGTCAACCACCATCTCATACTGAAAGGCAGAATCTATATCCACGAGCTTCTGAGTTGAATTTATTCCATACCATCTTGCCACCTTACTTTCAACACCATCTGCACCCACAACAACCTTGGCATCAATCTCAAATATCTCCCCCATTCTATTAACCTCAACACCCTTAACATAACCGCCCTTAACTTTCAGACCAGTTACCTCTACCCTTGTATAAATATCAGCTCCAGCTTTGGCTGCCTCTACGGCAAGATACTTATCAAACATCTTTCGCTCAATAACCCAGCCAACCTGCTCCTTATATCTAGCAGTAACCTTCTTACCGTTAGGAGCTATCACATTGGCACCCCATATCTCATTTATGCACCATCTCTGAGAAGTCTCAAAGCCGAGAATTCTAGGGCCATTAATACTTAAACCCTCTCCGCAGCGTTTTGGAGCTCCTATTTCCTGCCTCTTTTCAAGGACAAGAACATCAGCTCCAGCCTTTGCCGCAGCTTTTGCTGTATTACTCCCACCAGGACCTGCACCAACTACTATAATGTCATATCTGTCCTTCATCTTCATACCTCCACTATAGCCCCAACAGGACAGAACTTTGTGCAGGTTCCGCAGTCTGTGCACGTTTCAGTATCAACAACAACTTCATAACCTTTATCAAGATTCAGGGCAAGGAAAGGGCATACTCCAATACACCCTCCACAGCCCAGACATATATTGTAAAGAACTTTCCTTGGCATAATTCCACCTTTTCCTTGTTTACTTCTACTTACTTATTAATATTTTTTGTGTACATTTATAAAAATATCTCACCGATATACTTCCACAAATAAAGTCGTAAGCTTTCTGCGAGTTCATTCGTAAAATTTTCTATAAATTTCTCTTGCGAGAATCCTTGCAACTCTCAGAGGTTCAGGCACAGAGCCCTGAAGTGTAAATCTGTTAAGAATATGCCCTGCTTCATGTCTATTCATGCCCGAATACCTTACAAACACATTCTTTCCTGTTTTCAATATAATCTCCTCTCTATTACCAAGCCTTCTGTAGGCTTCAATTCTTCTCTTTGCATTCTTCTGTTCTCTGAGATACCTATCAAGACCAAGACTTTCTTCATAGGTAACACATATAACAGGAAGCTCAAGGCTGGAATATAGCACACCCAGATCTATAATATTGAACATACTTATCACACAGCCATTTAGCATTATTATATTGATGTCCCTCCTTCCAAGAGAACTGAAAATTTGAATTACCGCCTCAGTTGCATCAAAACCCCCGATAGTAGTATCAGAGAAAGCAAATCCGTCTATTATCAAATCACTCCTCATTACCACTCCAGCAAGAGAAGCTCTCCCTTTTTTTCCCTTGGTAAAACTCTCGGCTATTCCAAGCGCTCTCAGACCTTTCTTGAAATAATTCAGTGGCATTATAATTATCTATATGGCTATTCACACTAATTAATATTTTCACTATTAAGGTTCACTATTAAGGTATTACAATATTTTAGGCAGAAAGCCCACGACTTTAGAGGCTGTCCTGTAATCAAAAATACTACGGGAAATAAGCTAAATTTAGCCTTTATTGTCTAAAATAAGCAGTCTTTATATTACTGAGACTAATTGTCGGACAGCCTCTTTAGTCGTGGGAGTATGTCAGCTGTATTAATTAATTGGGACATATTTTCTCTGTATTTAATAGTGTGATTTCAGAAATATCTAGCAAAAGAATTAACATGCTCTATGCCATTTTGGATATTGTTAAGGGTCATCATCTGGTATGCCACGAAGCTGAGTTTACTGTAAAGTTCCTTTGAACCATTGGGTGTCCCTTTCAAATTGAACTTCACAGTGTCTTTGATATAATCGTTAATCCTTTCGCATTCGCTTCTTTCACTGCAGATTGTTTTTGCCTCTTTAACCGTTCTATTCTTCATGCTGGTTGCTGCTGAATTCAGTGGCATTGCCATGATAACTGTAATTGCTAGCTTTGAGGGAATATTCTGTGGTTTCTCAGCCATTTATGCTACTCTTGCACTGCTTACCAATGAGAGATATGGAAGAGGGCTTGCACCTCTCTGACTAGTCAAACAATAAACTTTTCTGCATTGAGCATACTTATATATCTAAAAATAAAGAGTAGAATCATGCTCATAAAAAACTGTAGAATTTTTTCACCTAGCGGTTTCACAGAGGGTGACATATTATTTGAAGGAGAAAAAATAATTAAAGTTGGAAAGAATCTGAAAAGCAGGGGTGAGACCGTTCTGAATGTCAGGGGAAAACCGGTTATTCCCGGTCTGGTTGATGTTCATGTGCATCTTCGTGACTTTACCCAGAAATATAAGGAAACTATACATTCCGGTACAGAGGCAGCTCTTGCAGGTGGAATAACAGCCGTAATGGATATGCCCAATACAAAGCCAGCTATTATATCTGATAGGATGATAGAAAGAAGGCTTAACCTTCTGAAAAGGAAAGCTCTCTGTGATTTTGCAGTCTACTATGGAATTACTGAAAGGAATGTAAAGGAAAGACTGAGCAAGATTTATCTTGATGGTACTCTTGGCGAAGTCAGTCCAGGTCTTCTTGAAGAAACAGTAATAAAAGCTGAGTTACTGGCAGTGCATGCTGAAGATATGGAAATTATAAAGAAAAATAGAGAAAAGTACAGAGAGCACTTCAGGATAAGGTCTTCAGAGGCTGAGATTGAAGCTGTTAAGAAGGTTTCTCTTATTGCGCAGAGACATAACAAGAAGGTACACATCTGCCACATCTCCACTCAGGATTCTCTAGAGTTTCTAAATAATAATATAACTTCAGAAGTAACGCCCCATCACCTGTTTCTTAATAAAAAGCATCTAGATCGTCTGGGAAGTATATGCAAGACAAATCCTCCCCTCAGAACCTCTAGGGATAATGATGCACTGTGGAGAGCTTTAAAATCAGGTAAAATTGATATGATTGCCAGTGACCATGCTCCTCACAGTACAGAAGAGAAGATGGGAGAAAATCCTCCTTCTGGTGTACCTGGTCTTGAGGTAACTCTGAAGCTCCTTCTAACAATGGTGAATAAAAGATTTATCTCACTCAGTGATGTAGTAAGGTGGTGCACCTATGCACCCTCCAGAATATTTAATCTAAGAAATAAAGGTTCTATAAAATCAGGCAAACATGCTGACCTGTTAATCCTTGATATGAAAAAAGAAGGAAAAATCAAACCAGAAGATTTCTACTCAAAAGCAAAGTATTCACCCTTTGAAGGCTTCAGTTACAGAGGTAATATTGAAAGAGTTATACTTCGCGGCAGTGTGGTTTTCGAAGAAGATGAGGTTTTAACCAGCTCTGGTTATGGTAAACCTTTAAAATAACTGATATTCAGTTCACCTTCCACTTTTCATCGAGAAAAGCACCTATTCTTGAAGAGTCAAGAGGACCAACAATAACTTCCCAGCCTGTCAGGTCTTCAATTTCACCACTGATTCTTGCTGCCATGCCGGGAATAATTATCTTTCTATGTTTAACCTTCTCACCAAGATTACTTTCTTCAATTGTCTCCTTTATAAGACTGCCTGTTAATCTTGTACCTGCCATGGCAGGTTCAACAGCTAAACCCTCTGTATTCACCACAAGCAGGTAGCAGTCCTTCTTGGTTGACTCTATATCGGATGCTACAGTATAGTAAGTAAGTGCGAAGTTGGTTGTCAGAAGTACAGGTGAATTCTCATCTGGTTTGCCAATGTTGTAAACACCGGCATCCACCTGAATTGGCATTCTCGGGTCTGTGTAGATATTCTGCCTCAGAGTTAGAAGAGGTAGAAGAGAAAACATCTCAAGACTGTGGAGAACCATTATATCTGAAAAACGAAGTAGAAGGGTTGAGGCAAGAATGGTTTCATCGATAGCAGCCTTAACCTCATCCTCATTATTCATCCATGCAACCATGGGAAGGCTGAGTATGGGATAGCCAAAGAGCTTGTTGTTATTTTCAATGGCAAGACGCCTTATCATTGCCATATTTTCAAGGGTTACACCATGCTTATCTCCCATAGGAAAGGTGCCTATATCCAGAACAATGTCCTCAATACCTTTTGAGTTTAGGTTCTGAACAAGGTTGCCAAGTGCCTCTATGTCATCTGGCGCAGAAGCTACAACCGGGCATTCATGCTTAATAGCAATCTCAGCAACATCCTCCCAGTTATCTATGGTTGCAGCAAAGAGCAGGGCTCTCTTACCGGCAGCAATCTCTGCCCCCATTTCAAGATTCTCAAGGTTGTAAGAGCATATCATCACAGGCATATCAGAATTCTCAATTACAGTTACAACAGCTTCTCCAAATTTAGCAGGGTCACCACTCTTATCTCTTATAACTATTCCATCAAGTGTAAGCTCCTGCCCCACACGTTCAATCTTGAAGTTGGAGATTCTTGTCATTTTCTCTGTAATTTCATCAAAGGGTATATCGTCGGAGATATCAATAAATAAGGCACTTTGGTTGAAGAAAGTAAGTTCATGCCTATACATCACCTCTTCGCCGCCTATGGAACATGCTCTTTCTCCTGTGCCTAAAGTTATTTCTTTTACCGGTGGAGTAACAATCTCAATAAGTTTTCTTTTCTTTTCTGCAAACTTCTCATCTTTCATCAAGGGTTCGCAGTCTTCATAAGTCTTATTTCTTTCAATGAGCTGACTGGCAAAAGCCATACAGGACTCAACACCACACTTTTTACAGTTTATTCCAGGAAGACACTTGTATATCTCCAGAGGGGAAACCTTTGCCATCTTTGCACCTCACATGAATTCAATTGCTTTATTTGAACAGGAATCGACACATACACTGCATGGTCTTGATGAGGACCCTTCCTCTTCAAACCGTCTGCATAATTTTATATTGTTTATTTTGAGTATGCCATCATCAACTACCATTATTGTCTCAGCTTTTGCAGGACCCTTGCCTCCGCTTGTTTCAAGGCTGAGTGATACATTCACGGGGCAGGCTACAACGCAGGTTCCACAGCCGGAGCACTTTTCATCATGCACCACGAGATTTGTAGGGGTTGCAGACATAAGCTTTTTTATATTTTCTTTTATAGCCAGCTTCTGGCGTATATACTTTGCTTCATTCAGAGTAGGACATTCGTCGATAAAAACTTTCTGATTAACTATTTTAACTGCAAAAGCCATACATGTATTGTACCCGCATTTCTTACAGTTTGTTTTTGGCAGATGTCTATAAATGTCCATTGGTGTAATTTTATCTGTCATAATAATCTGGACAAGGAAACCAACCATTTCAATGGTTGGAGGAATTGCCCTACCTCACAAATTTTAAAATTGTATTCCTTTTCCATATTTTACCAACTCCAC
>QIGD01000137.1 GCA_003229935.1 Methanobacteriota archaeon
ATATCCAGCATCTATACCCAATTTTAAAGCTTGTTTTGTTTCACCTGAAGGGTATTTTAACTGTATGGTAAAAGGACTTCGCTGAACTACTATTGCTTTATCTTCTTTCAAGAAAACTCTTGCCTTTCTCGGTCTTGTAGGCATTAAGGGTTTTCCATGCATATTTATGACAGGGACTTTTAAGTCCTGTCCACTCTTGCCAGAGTGTTGGTCCTCTTCGGAGCTGTTATTGGCCAGTACTATACAGGGCACACTGAGACTTTTATCTCTGTTTAATGTTCTACTTACAGAACAGGGGACTTGAGGAGCATCCTCTGGTGTGTTCTCGAACTCTACCAATAACTTCTGCATTATTTATTTAATGCCTCCTAATCAACCTGTTACCCCTTCTCTCACGAGGCAGACCACCCATTTTAATGGGTAGTGATTGACTATAACATACTCCACATGGAACATATTTTTATTTTCGGGTGACTTAATATAATTATGGATAAAGATAAGATTGTAATTGTGGGAAGGAGCAATGTAGGAAAGTCCTCTCTTATAAGAGCTTTAACAGGAACTAGAGTAAAAGTTGGTAAGAGACCGGGAGTTACACTTGCTTCCAGATTTATACCCTACAAAGCAGACTACACCCTTGTGGACCTGCCTGGCTTTGGCTTCATGAAAGGAGTGGATAAAAACTATCAGGAAAAGGTTAAAGATTTTATAGTTGAATATCTTGAAAAAAACGAAGATATAGCCCTTGGTATTGAAATCGTAAACATAATGGCTTTTGAAGATATAGCCGCAAGATGGGAAAAAAGAGGGAGTATCCCTTTTGAAATAGAGCTTTTCAACTTTTTAACTGAAGTTGGACTGCAACCTGTTATAGCTGCCAACAAGATTGACAAGATTCGTTCAAAAGACAGAAAAGCAGTTCTTGACAATCTGTGCAGAAGGCTTGGTCTGGGTGAAGACTGGGAAGAACATAGGGATACAATCATGCCAACCTCGGCAAAGAAAGGGACGGGTATTGAAGATTTGAAGAGATTGATATCAAAGAGGATAGGACTCACTCAACATTAATCCTTACTCAAATCTTCTGAACCGAAGAAGATAAACTGAACCTGAGAGTAGATATCAACTATACCATAACCTGTTTCTGCACTGACGGGCTTTAGATTTTGAAATATGTCAAGTGTTTCAAGAACTCTGAAAAGCTCAATATTCATATTAGCTGTCATGGAACCTTCCTTAGTAAGAGCTTCATAGAGTGTGGTAGGGTCACTGCCCCATAATAGAACATTCTCTATATCCTCCTGTTTCAGAAGGTCCACCTTTGAGAGGATAGGTATTAATGGAAGGTCAAGTCGAAATTGAGCTGAGAGGCTCTGTAGAAGAAGAGCAATAAACCCCTGGGGTTTAATACTTATTGTGGGTTCAAATAGAAATACTAGAAGAGATTTTTGTTTCCCGAGTGCTTCAACAACAAAATTGCTACTTTCCCTCAGTGTGAAGAGTTCCATCTGTCCAGGGGTATCTATAAGATAGTAGTCAACCCTCAGCTCTTCCATGGCATCTTTAATCTTACCTATTTCAAGGGCGAGAAGGTCAGCACTCACTATCTGGGCGCCATTGGGACCCACGCCAAACCGTTGCATCACACTATTTAAATTAATCCAGTCTCTAACATCCACATCTGGAGAGTAGGGAAGCCATTCAACACCGGGATCGAGATTTACTGTAGCACAGGAGAAACCATTGGATTGCATCCAGTTTTTAAAGGCAGATGTTAGAGAAGATTTACCACATCCAGCATTTCCTATGAAGTATAAATTAACAGACATAGAGTCACCCTTTATACACTAGCTGGTTTACAATTGCCAGAATATCGAAATAACAATTTTCTATTCTTCTTATAAACCTTCTTCTTATCGTTACACTTTTTTAGAAATTGAGTATATTCTTCAGGTGTTTATAGGTGTTTATATGAGACTGGTGATGAAGTTCGGAGGCACAAGTGTAGGAAATGCCGAGAGAATCAGGGCAGCTGCAGAGATTGTAAGGAAATATAGAGGAGAAGAAACTCTCGTTGTAACAAGTGCCATGAGTGGTGTAACTGACAGGCTGGTGGAGATTTCTGAAAAGGTATTGAATGGTGTTGACGAAGGCTATATTAAAAATTTTATAAAATATCTGGAGAATAAGCATTTCAAAGCTTTGAAAGAGATTAATAGTAGTGAAAACACTGAATTCTTCAATGAAATATCAGATATGCTCTCAGAACTTGAAAAGGTGCTTATAGGTGTGAGCTATGTTGGAGAACTAACTCCAAGAAGCAGAGATTTTATTCTCAGCTTTGGAGAACGCCTTGTTGCACCTCTTGTAAGTGCTGCTATTGAAAAGAGTGGTGTAAAATCAGGCTGGTACACTGGCTATGAAGCTGGAATTGTAACGGACCAAAACTTTGGCGATGCAACACCTGATTTCGAAGAAACTGCTGAGAGGGTTAATTCAATTTTATATCCGAGATTAAAGGAGATTGTACCTGTTGTTACAGGCTTTGTTGCCGCTGACTTCAGAGGAAGAATAACAACTCTGGGCAGAGGAGGCTCAGACTACACAGCAGCTATCTTAGGTTCTGTACTGGAAGCTGATGAAATCTGGATATGGACGGATGTAGATGGGATTCTCACAGCGGATCCCAGACTAGTTGAAGATGCCAGAATAATAAAGGAAATTTCCTATATAGAAGCTATGGAGCTTGCCTACTTTGGAGCAAAAGTTCTCCATCCAAAGAGTATTGAACCTGCAATGGAGAAGGGAATCCCAGTCAGAGTTAAAAATTCTTTCAAGCCCGATAGCCCGGGTACTGTAATAGTTAATGAACAGGAGAAGACAAACGATATAGTTAAAGCTATAAGTATAAAGGGTAATGCTGTTCTCCTAACTGTCTCCGGAGTAGGAATGATTGGTGTCCCGGGTGTAGCTGCCAGAGTATTTAAGGCATTGGCTGATAAGAAGGTGAACATTCTGATGATTTCACAGGGTTCAAGTGAAGCCAATATTTCAATGGTAATAGACCAGGGAGATATAGATAATGCAGTCATAGCCCTGAAAGAGGAGTTTATCGGAGCAAATATAGTTAGAGATGTCAATTACAATGAAGACGTCTCAATAGTGGCTGTTGTTGGCACAGGAATGAAAGGCACAGAAGGAGTCGCAGCAAGAGTCTTCAAAGCTATATCCGATGCTGGAGTAAATGTGGTAATGATTGCTCAGGGGTCAAGTGAGGTGAATATAAGCTTTGTTGTTGGCAGTGAAGATGCAGGCAAAGCAGCAAAGGCCCTTCACAGGGAATTTATTGAAACTTAACAGTTATTCTGAAAATTACAGCAAAATATTCAACTCAGAATAAAGTCCGTTATATTTAAACCCTTCAAAGTATAAAATATATTAAAAACTTATATATAGGCAAGGGAGTAACGATGAGTGATGAGAAGCTGACAGAGGGAAATATGGGGGTAGATATGAGATACAACCCACATATAACCCCAAACTGGCAGGATATACAACATTAATGTTGTATCTGGACGAGTTGTGCGACATTGCTCTTTATGGTGACTTGAGCATGGAAAAATATGAAAGGATTATATCAGCTATAAAAGAGGAAAGCCCTTTGCTTAAAATGATCCAGCAGGAGATTAAACCTGAAGAGATAAAAGAAGCTATAATCGTGTCACTTGAACCTTATTTCGATAACAAAAATATTCTTGAAAATTTTGCTATAGATGAACTTATTTCTGAAAGTGTGAACTACCCACGACTAAAGTCGTGGGCTTCCTGAGTCATAGGTGTATCTTGTGCTAGACCTCAAACAGGCATCAAATCGGTATATCCCAACCCTACTTTTTTCAATCCTCTATGTAATATATTTATTGCAGCATTAACGTGTCTATTAAGAACCTCCACAATAAGGGCATTGATGTATTTTATATTAAGGATTTTCTTGACAATTTTACCACACCTGCTACACTCTTGAGATGTGTTTTTAGGATTTACAAAAGTTATTACCTTACCAGCCCATTCTGCCTTGTACGCAGTGAACGATTGCAACATATTCCATGACACGTCTGATATAGATTTAGCTAAATGATGATTTCTCATCATATTTTTTATCTTCAAATCTTCAAAGGCTATAAAATCGTATTTAGCCACAAGTTTTTTGCTAAGGTTTTGAT
>QIGD01000138.1 GCA_003229935.1 Methanobacteriota archaeon
CATCACCTCCTTTGAGGTACACATTCTATCTGCAGGCTGCACAATCCTGACATAGCCATAGCTAACTCATCTTGATCTTCAAGGGCTATTTACAGGAAAAAGCAGATAGAAGGCAGTTATCGGGCTCTCCTCTTGGCAATAACCTTGAGTGAGTGTCCGTCCCATGTCCTTGCGGACTTTCAGGCTCTGGTATCAAAGCCGTCTGCTCAGAGAGGAGCAGTCTGGTTTTTCCCCTCCATACCATGCTATAGAGCTTGTGGCGGGGGTTTGCAGGGATAGGAGCAAAAAAAAGGGGGAGGTATAATGGGAGACAGCTCTCACTCCATATCCTTTCTGCCAAAACCTAAAAAGAAAAGGGTATATATAAAGGTGCCACCTTGAAGTGGCTTTGATTTTCTTTGCTGTTGTGAAGAATTTTCTATTAGGTAATAGTCAATTCTTTTTTTTTGTAGTCTTTAATCAGTTAGAACTGTGCCTGTCTGTTCTAAGAAGTATATCTGCGAGCAGAAGCCTGGCTCCTTGCTGTGGCAAGGCGGGTCTGTTCGGATAGGCTTCAACCCTTGTTGAAAAGTAGGGTAATAGTTACACGTTGGAGGAATAAATTTGAATTTAAATAAAAAATTAAAATATTAAAGAGGTGATTTATATGATGTCTGAAAATGTTGAATTAACTGAGAAAGAGGTGTCATTGATTGACAAACTCTCTGGCATGTTGGAACTCTCTGAGGAAAAATTCTATGTAATAACTGAAGGAAACAAGAAGAGTACCACAGATATTTTTGAAGCTCTATACGAACTCAGAACAGAAAGTGTAAAAGCAGTGGAAGTTGAAACAAGAGCTGGTGTTATGGTTGTTGTGGATAAAGACTTCAATATTTGTTTCTGCGACCGTTATGTACTCTCTGACACCCTTTGCAAATTTCCATGCTCCCACATTCTATCAGACCGTCCCTGTAATCATCTAAAGAAGGAAGCCTCTGCAAATAATCAATGAAAACATCTATTCCACGGAGCTTTTTTGCCTTCTTGCTGTGTGCTAACCCTATGACTTCTGGCTTTCCGAGGTCTCTTTTGATTTTCTTTACTCCATTTATTAATAACTTCTGGGCCTCTGACAGGTGTTTGGAATTTTTTTGAAGTCTACCTTTTTGCCCGCTGATAAACTTTGCATACACAGGTATTATGAGGTAATCAGGCTGGTGCCACTTGACTGCTTCCTTTATTTTTTTCCACTCTGGTGCATCGTAGTCACCCACAAGAATCACTGTTTTCTTTTTGGACTGCTGCACAAACTCTATTTTCAGCAAGGGAATATAGTCATACAGGTGCTTCACTTTTCCAATGTTTTCTATTTTCATTTTCGTCTTCTGTTCATTAAAATAATGGCTGTATTTATCTGACAAATACTGAGATTTTTCTGTTAAATATCTAACTTCAAATGGAACAACTACTGCCACAGGGAGCCTGCAAGGAATGTGGTCACCGTGGAAATGCGTAATTATCCGCAGGTCTTTTTCTGATATATTCCAACAATCCACATTAAAAGGGACTGACTTTTCTTTCATTTCTTCTTCTAATTCCATTTTTTAAATCCTCCAGTTTAATGTCCCCTTCCAACATTACATTTCGCTGTATTGGTACAGACTCTTTCTAAATAGAAAAATCTCAGAAAGAGAGAGTCTTCCGAGGCAATGAAGACTCTGAAAAAAAAGTTTAGAAGGAAGGCTGTGCTTCCTCTTGAGAAGGAGTAGGTAGCTCTTTATCTAAGAGCCACTTCATCATCTCTTCTTTTGTTGGTTGTGCTTCCTCTTGAGAAGGAGTGGTAGTAGGACGTTCTCTACAATTTCTTACCACTTTCCATTCAAGAACAGCCTCCAAACCTGTGAAGGCTAAGAAGGGGGCTAGGAAAGGGGTAAGGATTGGGGCAACAAAACAGAGAGAACACAGACTTAAAAATAGTATTTTATAATTCATTGGCTCACCTCCAGTTAGTAGTATCAAAAATACGTGTTAGTTAGCCAAAGCTAAAAAAAAGTTACGTATATTATGTATTAATGTATCTAAAATACGTGTTAGTTAGCTAAAGCTAAAAAAAAAGTTATGTATGTTTTGTATTAATAATACTCTAAATATATCTTTGAATTGTAACAATATATATAGTTTTTCACTAAATAACAAAAAAAACGATACTAACAGTATCGATCTAGGTGTTACTCTTCGACAAAAAGCTAAAAAAACGATACTAACAGTATCCATCTAGATGTTACTCTTCGACAAAAAGCTAAAAAAACGATACTAACAGTATCCATCTAGGTGTTACTCTTCGACAAAAAGCTAAAAAAACGATATTAACAGTATCCATCTGGGTGTTACTCTTCGACAAAAAGCTAAAAAAACGATACTAACAGTATCCATCTGGGTGTTACTCTTCGACAAAGAGAAAAAAATGACACTCAAATATCTGCAGAAAGCCTAAGGTCTTTAGCTGCGAAAGAACGTCACCAAAGAATGTGCCCTTTATATACTCCTTTTTTTACTATCTTGTGATGATAGATGAAAAACAAGCAATCAGTATGCTCGGTAATGAAGGTGTTGAAAAGATAGCTGAGAAGATTATAGATAAGCTTGCGGAATCTCATAAAACCCAGGCAGATAGTATATATCTATGGTCTTTGCGTAGCCATATGGTGGAGGTATACACAGAGAAAGGACGAGAGAAATTAATGAGAATCATAAATTCTAACAGTGATGAAAACAATCCAGATGATTTCCTTTCACAACCCGGGCTTGTCCAGGTCACAAAAGAGTTTGTAAATGAACTCGTCAGGGAACTCAATCAGACGGACGCTATTGAAAAGAAAGTAGAAAAAAAGCAGACAACAAAGAAAAAAACCTTGGGAAATCGAGTACCTGATAACAACGATGATAATAAAACTGAAGAGATCCTTCTCAAAGGGAAACCGCTAAAAGACCTTATAGGAAAAGATTCTTCAGAAAATGAGGTGGAGAAAACCACAGTATCTAAAGAAGCTGTTGAATCTGAAACTAAAAAGCTATCGAATCAAAAAGACACGGAAGAGGCAGAAGTGAGGTTTCTGAGAATTCCGAAGAAGCCTACTAAAGAGCTACATAATCAAGAAGAGACAGAAGAGGAAGAGAGTCTGGATGATTTAGACAAAAAAAACACCACAGAAAATGAAAACATGGCTTTAATAAGTAGATTATCTGAAGTTGTAGAAAAGAATAAAAAACTTCATGAGGAAATAAAACGCCTCAAACAGGAAATGAGTACAACCCTGCATAATATTAAATTGTGTATGGAAGAAAAAAAAGCATACTCACGCAAATTCACACAGTTGTCAGAGGATATGAGATATTACCTTACTTCATCCAAAAAACAGAAGATAAAGAGCCTGTTGACCATTATCAAGATAATGAAAGATAAAAGAGGAGTAATCAAAACAAACGAACTTATAAAAATTCTGGGATGGACAAAAATGAGAGTGCACAGAAATCTCAAACGCCTG
Organism: Methanobacteriota archaeon; assembly: GCA_003229935.1. Classification (GTDB taxonomy): domain Archaea; phylum Hydrothermarchaeota; class Hydrothermarchaeia; order Hydrothermarchaeales; family BMS3B; genus BMS3B. The sequence goes on from QIGD01000138.1 coordinate 3,528, forward strand.
ATTGAACTCAATATTGTGTCAAGAAGAAGTACCGGAGTGTATAGTCTTACTGATGATTTTCTGCGGGTAAATAGTGGTGACGAACTGAGACAGCTATTATTAGCTAAAATGGTAGCTGGAGAGCTGAAGGATTTATGAAAAAAATAGTAGAAGACCAACGACTTTAGTCGTGGGTAGTTCACAACAAAACATCTTTTCTTTCTGGTAGGTACCAGAATTAAAAAATGTATCCTTTATATATACCCTTTTTTCTTAAGGGTGTATGAAATGGATAATCACACCGGTAATTGGAATTGTTGCAGGGCATTTATTCCCCAATCCTGTAGCATATATATTAG
>QIGD01000139.1 GCA_003229935.1 Methanobacteriota archaeon
TTATAATCACATCTTTAGTAGATGGATTCTCCTTAATCCTCCTTGAGACCTCCCATCCATCCATCTCAGGCATCATAACATCCAGCAGGATTAAATCAGGTTTATAACCAGATTCAGAACCAGAACGTATCTTATCAAGAGCTTCCTTCCCCGAATTAGCTATTTCAACTTCATGATTAATATCGGTCAGAATCTTTTTAACTAGATACGCAACATCGGCCTCATCATCAACAACAAGTATTTTAGCCACTTTAATTCATCCCTATAAAGGAATAGTTATAATATAAATATAAATAGATTATCATATTTAAATTATTCGTTTTGCTTCAGTGATAATATATTCTTTTATTTTATCTACCCCATAATTATCCTTTACAGAACAGATATATATTTTATCATGGAAAAATTTTACTATCTCATTTATCTCATCTTTTTCCAGCAGGTCAGCTTTATTAAGCATGACAAGGACCTTGCTATTAAAATTTTTTTGAATGTTTTCAAGTATATCAAGCTGGGTGGATTTTGGAAATCCACATGTCTCGCCTGGGTCATAAACAAATATTATTATATCAGCAAGATTGTCCAGAGCCAGAATTGCCTGTCTTTCAACAGGATTCATCTCTTCTATGTCTCTATCAAGAAGCCCAGGGGTATCGACAATCTGATACTCTCTAATTCCATTTAACATATAACCCAGAAGAAGTTTCTGAGTGGTAAAAGGATAACTTTCAACCCTCGGGGAAGCACCGGTTATAGCCCTCAACAGGGAGGATTTACCAGCATTTGGCGCTCCAGCTATTACTACAGTAAATTCTTCCTTAAATATCGGTAAATTCTTAAGTTTTCCTTTCATAACCTGAAGGTATCCAAGTTCACCATCTATCTGTCTGAGCACTGATGCCAGCCTTCCAAAGAACTCCCTTCTCCTCTTTTTAAACTCTTCCTTAGTTTGAGAAGCTTTTATCTTCCCTCTATAATAACCTTCAAGAGATCCAATTCTTTCACTTGCCCACTTGAGGGCTCCAAGTGCCTTTCTGGTTCTATCTATATCAATTGTTAAAGATATGAGTTCATAGTAAAAATCTGGAAGAGATGTGAAAGATGGTGTCTTTTTTAAAATTGTGTCGAGATATTGTCTAGACTCTTTAGAAGCAATCTCTATTTTTTTTTGCTCTATTTTTCTTGCATTGTTCACCCTGTTGCTTTTAAGATAAGATAACTTTTTCTTTGTCTCTTTTATACTTCTGCTGAAGGCCATATCTATAAGTTCTTGTGAAGTCATGATTCTCGGTATTTTCTTAAAATTCATATTATAACTCATACTATATAACAGAGAGTTTACAAAAGTACAGAATATTTGAACTGTGAACAACAGCACGGAATAGGAAAGATTTTATATGAGTTTAATCTCACCTCTTCGATGTGATATATTGAGCCATTATCAGTGTATGAGATGTCAAACAGTTTTTGACCATATAGAAGGTTCAGTTGCAAAATGCCGTGGATGCGGCTCAACAGCTGTTACACAGATAGAAGTAACCGGAAGACACGGTTAACCTTTAACTTCTATTTTTATTTTTGTGATGTGACACATAACAAAAGGTTTTTATATTTTAACTCCTAACAGCTTCTAATATAGGGATGTGATATTGTGGTAACTGCACAGCGATTTAAGGAGAGTGTTCAGGAGATTGGGGGTGAAATTGTAGCCTCAGAGGTTCCGGGCAGAACCATAAAAGAGCTCAGGGAAAGTATGGGTGTTACTCAGGAAGAGATTGGAAAACTTCTCGGATTGAGGAGGGAAACCATATCAAGAATGGAGAATGGTAATATAAGTCCCAGTTTTACATCCCTTAAAAATTTCTCTCGAAGCATTGCAGCTCTAAAGGCCATAAGAGAACTTTTCGCCAGAGAAGATGCCTCTCTGATTAAAAAGGAAGAGTTAAACCTTCTAAGGCCAAATTTCCTCAGAATTTATCTTAACCTTCCGGGTCAGGATGTCAAACTTCTATACAACCTCGGCGAAAAAGGGTATCTACGTTCTAAAAAGAGAATACTCAAGGTGATAAAATGAATATTGTATGGTTTAGTGAGATTAGGAAAGGTGATATTGACGTAGCAGGTGGAAAAGGTGCAAATCTAGGAGAACTTACAGCGGCTAGGCTGCATGTTCCCGAAGGTTTTGTCATAACCTCAGAGGCTTACAACAAATTTATGGAGAAAAGCGGGATTACTGCTAGAGTTATGGAAATTCTCTCCCTAACCAATGTGGATAACAATGACGAGTTAACCGAAGCCTCAGAGAAAATTAGAGCACTTATAGACGAAATGCCTGTACCTGAGGATATTGAAAAGGATATAATTGAGAGTTACAGAAAACTTTCAGGCTCAGAATCTATATTTGTTGCAGTCAGAAGTTCTGCAACTGCCGAAGACCTGCCGGGAGCAAGCTTTGCAGGGCAGCAGGACACTTTTTTAAATGTGAAAGGTGAAGCTGAGGTTGTAAAATATGTCAGAGAGTGCTGGTCTTCTCTTTTCACTCCGAGAGCAATTTTCTACAGAGAAAAGCAGAACTTCGACCACAGCACTGTAAGTATCGCTGTTGTTATTCAGAGAATGCTGAATGCCGAGAAGGCAGGAGTAATGTTTTCAGTTCACCCCGCAACCGGCGACACAGATGAAATTGTTATTGAAGCTGCTTGGGGACTGGGTGAAGGTGTGGTTTCAGGGAGCGTTACGCCAGACCACTATATTGTCAGTAAAAGCGAAAATAAGATAATCCAGATAGATATTGCCAAAAAGGAAACAATGTTTACAAGAGACGAAAATACCGGGAAAACCGTCAAAATAGAGGTGCCTGATGACAAAGCCACGGCACAGGTTCTCAGCGATGATGAGATTTTAAATCTGGCAGAGATTGGAGAGAAGGTTGAGAAGCATTATAATTCTCCTCAGGATGTTGAATGGGCATACGAAGCAGAAAAACTATATCTTCTTCAGGCAAGGCCTATAACAGTATTATACGGGAAGGAAAGTGACAGAGAGGAGATTATAGAGGACGAAAACGATATCATTGTTAAAGGTCTGGGAGCCTCACCAGGCATTGGAATAGGTAAGACGAGAATAATCTCCAGCACAAAGGAGCTTGATAGGGTTAAGGAAGGGGATATTCTTGTTGCTACCATGACGAACCCAGACATGGTGCCAGCAATGAAGCGTGCTTCAGCCATATTAACTGATGAGGGTGGTATGACATGCCATGCTGCCATAGTATCCAGAGAACTCGGTATACCCTGTGTTGTCGGTACAGGAGATGCCACAAAGCAGCTGGGCAATGATATGGAGATTACAGTAGATGGTTACAGAGGTGTGGTATACAGGGGAATAACAAAAGAAGTTGATGAGGTGGAAGAGGCTCCAACGCCTGCCGCCACAAAGATAATCACAGCCACAGAAATAAAGGCAAATATTTCCATACCTGAAATGGCTCCCAAGGTCGCTCCTTTTGCCGATGGTGTTGGTCTGCTTAGAGTGGAACACATGATTCTTGGCATAGGAAAACATCCAATAAAGTTCATAAAAGATGGCGAGGAAGACAAGCTTATTGATAAGATTGCTGAAGGTGTGAGAAAGGTCGCCAGAGCTTTTTATCCAAAGCCGGTATGGTACAGAACTCTCGATGCTCCTACTGATGAATTCAGAACACTCGAAGGCGGAGAAGATGAACCCCATGAGCACAATCCCATGCTAGGATGGCGTGGTATTCGTCGTGGAATTGACCAGCCTGACCTTCTCAAGGCAGAGTTTAAGGCAATAAAGCGCCTTGTGGATGAGGGCTTCATAAATATAGGTGTTATGATACC
>QIGD01000140.1 GCA_003229935.1 Methanobacteriota archaeon
GGATATACCGATTTGATGCCTGTTCGAGGTCTAGCACAAGATACACCTATGACTCAGGAAGCCCACGACTTTAGTCGTGGGTAGTTCACGATTAATGGAAGCGGAACGAGTACATATGGGGTATGTGCTTTTAACTACACAATCACTGGAAATCAGGCATATGGAATAGGGATTTTCTACTCCGACTATAGCACAATTAAAAGCAACATTGTGAAAAACAATAGATATGCTGGCATAAAACTAGATTAATCACATCACAGTACTGTGGAGAATAAGTACCTTTAAAACAACTATAATTATTGGATAAAGCACCATCTTATCACTCTTAGAATAGCAGTGAACGAAAGGTTTATGGTGTAAAAATAAAACAGGTAAAATATGATAAAAGACGACAGAACTTTTCTTAAGTTATCTATAATTTCAGTTTTTCTGTTGCTTTTATTGAATATAATAAGATATAAGGCTCCTGTAGGTGCTATATTTGGAGGAAGCACATGGCTTCACCTCAGCATGATAATGAGTATACTGAACGGCAACTTTCCCTGGCAGGACCCACACTATCTGGGAGAACTCAGCTATTATCCATGGCTTCAGCATTTCATAATAGCTCTGGTCCACAGGCTCACAGGAATCTCACTTGTCTATGTTTTCAACGGGTGGACAATTGTTCAGACAATAGGATTGATGCTCGGTTACTATCTTCTCGGAAAGACATTGAAAAATGAAAAACTCGGTGTTATACTGGCAATCCTCATACTCCTCCCAAGGTCGACTCTGAGAGTTGAGCTTTTACCCTGGCCTCTCTACACATCCTATATGTTGATTCCCATATTTCTGATGTTTATGTACAGAAGCTTTAGAGAAAATAAACCCAGATACTCTGTATATGCAGGTATTATCCTCGGGTTATCGCTCCTTTTCCATGTTTTTACATTTCTAATGCTTTCTTTATTTTCTCTGGTTTATTTCCTAGTGACATATATTATAGATAGAAGGGCGAGTATAAAGAAGGTAAGTGTAAAGAATTATACAATATTAATAATCACAGCTCTTCTCATTTCAAGCATCTTTTGGGCTCCCCTACTAGTAAAATATCATGGAAATACCCCTAACCCTGTTCAGGATCAGGGATATAGGTTTTCTGTATATAAATCATCATATCCTTTTATACATAGTAAACATAATCCGCTGATGCTCATCGAAGACCTGATATTAAACAAGATAGTAAGCAAGGTCGAGGGTGGAGAATTTGTTGGAGGTCTAAACAATATAATCCTATTTACCCTTGCAATCTCATCACTTCTGTTTGTGAAGATAGAAAGGGAAAAGCGCATACTGATATTTTCATTTATAGCATCTGCCTTAATAATGAGGTTTAATGGATATCTACAACTACCTATAAAGTTCCAGCCCATAAGGTTCACAGATTTCATTGCCCCTGGTCTGGTAATACTTGCAGGCTTTGCAATATATTCACATAAATCATACCGCAAGATACTGGCAGTGATTCTCATATTCGCTCTGCTTGTTTCTGCTGCAAATTTTTACTATAACCCCAACTCAAGAAGTGCTATCAACCCAGAATTCGGAACTATAAGTCAGAAATATCTGCTGAAGCCTAACAATGGCAGCTATGCTTTTATGACTGAAACTGCAAACGATTTAGTGAATGCAAGGTCAAAATATGGTAAGGGTGTCGTGCTTGCAAATCCAATAACATCTCTCTATTTAGCAGGTATGACAGGATATAAGTTTGTTGCTTTACCGCCCGGATTTTCAAATGTTTTCGTAAATGTCAATTCGAGAGTTCGAAATGCAAAAGATATTCTGGAATGTAAAAATGGAATAAACTACAGCCTTCTTTTTAAGTACAGAGTAAAATATATCGTAACAGACCCTCTCATAAACAGTTCCTGTCTTGATAACAATAAAAATCTAAAGCTTATATACCTGATAAGAAATGTTACATATCCAAATCCCTGGAAGAAAGCTCATGGAGAAGTCAAAATATATCTCTTCAACACGAATAAATATACAATTGTAGAAGAGGGTGGGATACCTCTAACCTACTATGGAAAGAAATTAGGGTTAAGGCTTGCGTACCATAATGTTGATTTAAAGGCAAGGGAATATTTCTATAAATATCTAAAAACGGGGGATGTATCATATAAAAAAAAGGGACTTTTTTTAACAGATTTTTTAATCTCGAGAGCAGAAACTATAAATGGAGCAGTAATATGGAAGAATCCTTTTCCATGGAAAGTCTATGGAATGAAAGAGAACTGGAGCGGGTCTCTCATGCAGGCAGGGATTATGAAAACCATGCTTCTGGCATACGAAGTTACTGGTAATAAAACTTACCTTGATTATGGAAATAAAGCTTTGAATGCCTTTAATATAGATGTTTCTAATGGTGGCCTGAAAGTTTACAGGAAAGGAAGAGTATGGTATCCAGAGTATACCAAGAAAAACCCTCCCTATGTTTTAAATGGATTTATAACATCACTCTTATGGCTGAGAGGATACTATCTTGAGACAAATAATACACTGGCTGAAAACCTATATGAGAACGGAATGCAGAGCCTAAAGTATTTTCTCCCGGAATACAATGCTAAAAACTGGAGTTATTATGACGCACTCGGTAATCTGGCCAGTAGAAAATATATGACACTTCAAGTCGAGCAGATGATGTGGTTGTATAGAATAACAGGTGATAATCTATTTTATAAATATTATAGGAAATGGAAGGTAGATATTATGGCTGTAAATTAAATCATGTCTTCATTATAAAAGTTATTCCGATGACTATAAGAAATGCACCCATGTAATTCCAGTAGGAAATTTTCTCTTTTAGGAAAATATGACTTAAAAAGAGAACAAACACATAGCTCATAGCTATAGTTGAGTAGAGTATTGAGACCTTAATGTTTCTCAAAGCATAAATGTACAATATAAAGGCAATGCCATATATGATAAAGCCGATTATCAGATATCCGTTCAAAAAACTTTGCAGATAGGAAAAGTTAATATTGGGAGTTGAAAATTTAAACAGAATCTGTGCAACAGACCCTAGAAGTGCACATATAAACCCTATTAGTAGAACATTCATAAAATAAAGTAAACAGGACGATATATAATGTTTTCTATAGTTATACCTGCTCACAATGAAGCCACAAGGATAGGCAAAACTCTGAGAGAGTATACAAAAATAAAGGATGCCGAGATAATAGTTGTTCTCAACGGCTGTACAGATAACACGGAAAAGGTCGTTGTAAATTTTGATGTGAAAATTCTGGAATTCAGAAAAAAACTTGGAAAGGGTAGAGCTATAATCGAAGGTTTTAAAGTAGCAAAAGGTGAAATCATAGTATTTGCAGATACAGACGGTTCTGTTCCATCAGAAGAACTTCTTAAAGTAGTAAATTATGCAAAAAAATATGATGTGACGATATGTTCAAGGTGGCTTAAAGAATCCATAATTCCTGTGAAACAACCTCTTCTAAGGAGGATAGCAAGCAGGGCTTTTAATGCTGCTGTCAGGATTATCCTAGGATTGAAATTCCATGATACCCAGTGTGGATGTAAGGCATTTAAAAGAGATGTTGTTTATGCAATTAATGATATTAAAACAGGAGGTTATGCATTTGATGTCGACCTGCTTTATAATCTGAAAAAAAAAGGATATAATATCCATGAAGTTCCAATAACATGGATTGACAGAAAAGGGTCAAAGCTGAAGCTAATCGATGTTTTTGAAATGTTTATATCGCTGTTCAAAATAAGGTTTAGTTAAACAAATATACACCACCAGCACTATTGAAGAATCTAAAACAGATAGATGTTTAGCATTTATTTTATTATTGATCTCTTAGATACTGCAAATAAATACAGTTCTCTATTTGTGATAGTTGCAGCAATTACAACAATAGCTACTGGATTTTATAAAGTTAGAAAAAATATGCCTAATGGAACGTTCAGGTTAAGAAAAGAGCATACAAATACTTTAAAAAATAACTCTGTTCTACCTGTCATTTTACCTTCTTTAACTCCAACTCGACTTTAACAAATCATGAGATAAACCAAGACCAAGAAGCGTATTAT
>QIGD01000141.1 GCA_003229935.1 Methanobacteriota archaeon
ATTAAAAATCATTATTATAATTTTAAAATGGAGGTAGGGCAATTCCTCCCACATCTAAAGAGGTGGGTTTACTTGCCCAGAGGATCATGAATTCTTTTAAAGACTTTGCAATCAGGCTGGCAGAAAGCTCAGGTGAATTTCTCCTCCAGAGTTTCAAAAAGGATGAGACTCTGATATCAGCCAGAGGGTTATCAAAGGAAATAACTACAGAGTATGATATAGAAAATGATAGATTTATAATAAAAAAGATTTCTGAGACCTTTCCTGAGCACAGTATTCTTACCGAAGAAAGCGGTTTTATTGATAGGAATAGTAAATATACATGGATTGTTGACTCTCTTGATGGAAGCAGTAATTTTGCTCTTGGAAATCCTTTCTTCTCTATATCCATTGCCCTTATGAAAGATAAAAAACTTACCATTGGTGTGATATATGCACCTTATCTCAGAGAACTTTACACTGCTGAAGCTTCCATGGGTGCTTTTTTAAACGGAAAGAGAATAAATGTATCTCTGGTGGACAGCCTTGATAGCAGTTACCTGTTAACCTGTGAGGGAGGAGAGAAGAGCAATGCAAAGATAGCTAGAATCAATGCACTACTTCATCCAGGGGTAAAAGACCTGCGCAAGCTGGGTTCAGCTGCTATTGAGGGTGCTTGGGTTGCTTCTGGACGGGCAGAAGCATATATTACAATAGGTATATACCCCTGGGATATAGCCGCAGCTGTACTTATTGTCAGAGAGGCAGGAGGTAAGGTAAGTAATTTTGAGGGTAGAGAATGGAAGCCAGAGAAGAGTAATATTATTGCGTCCAATGGAAAAATCCATGAAAAATTAATTGAACTACTCATACCTTAGGGCTTCGGCAGGGTTTAACTTTGCAGCCCTGTAAGCTGGATATATGCCAGAGATAACACCAATAAACAGAGAAAAACCAAGGGCTGAAATTATAAGTTTGGTTGTTACAAGAGTTTGAAAGCTTGAGCCTATATACATGGTGCCCACATACTGTATAAATGCAGAGATTATTGCTCCTACCACAATCCCTATTACACCACCCACAATGCCCAGAATTCCTGCCTCGGCAACAAAGATTTTAAGCACCATGGAATCGTCTGCACCTATTGCCTTCATAACGCCTATTTCTCTTGTTCTCTCAAGAACCGAGGTTAGCATTGTATTCATAATTATAACTGACCCAACAACAAGAGAAATCGATGCGATTCCCCCTATTACAAAGGTGATAATGCCTATCATTGTATCAATCCGCTTTGCAAGCTGCTCTTTTGTAAGCACATTAAAATCATTGCCCCCCCTTATCTTTTTAAGTACCTTTTCAATCTTGAGGGCAAGCGGTTTAACCACACCTTTATTATTAGCCACCACCCAGAACATTGTAATTTCATTTCCAGCATTAAATAAATCCCTTACGGAATTCAGGCTCATATACACACTGGAGTCATCTTCGGTATTACCGATTTCCCCAAAGATTCCCACAACTCTGAAATTTTTACCCTTAATTTTGAGAGTATCCCCTACATGCACTTTATTATCGAATATTTTATCTGCTACTCTGTAGCCAATATCTATCTCATCAAAACTATTCTCACTGAAAAATCTTCCTTCCTTTATATTATAGTACTTACGAAACTGGTTCATCCCACCTCTTTTTATTCCAGAGACCCACATACTTTCAACTTCATTTCTGAATTTTGCTGTAGTAGGCCTATAAAATATCTGTACAATATCCTTAACTTGGGGAATAGCTTTTACTGCTCTTATCTGTGAGTCAGTAAAGGGTAGAGATTCACTTGGAGGTCCCTGCAGACTCATCATTCCACTGGGAACAACCATAATCTTATCGCTGCCTATAGCATTAAGCTGCTCGGAAACACTTGCTCGCATACCTTCGCCAATAGAAACCATACTCACAACTATGGCAACACCTATGACAATTCCCATGACAGTAAGAAAACTCCTTGTTTTGGTTTCCTTAATGTTTTTTATGGAGAAATATATCTCTTCAATCATATTAGCTCCTCAGTGAATCAACAGGATTCAACTTTGAAGCTCTGTAGGCAGGGTAAAGCCCAGCAATTGCACCAATTACAACAGCAAAAATAAGAGCAAAGGCTGCCAGAGAAGGTGAAACTGTTGTTTTAAGAACATCATTGCCAAGGTAAACAGAAGCAGCCATATTTATAACTATAGAAGTAGCATAGCCAAGGGCAATACCAATAATACCGCCTGTGAACCCCACCACCAAAGCGTCTGCCATAAATATCTTCATTACCTGACTGTCGCTTGCGCCTATCGCCTTTATTATTCCTATTTCTCTAACCCTTTCAGTCACATTCATTATCATTGTGTTGGAAATCCCTATAGCCCCAACTATAAGAGAGACTGCTGCAAGACCTCCAAACACAACCTGTACAATTTTGAAAACCACACTGGCTTTTTCAAATATTTCTTTCTGAGTAGCAACAAAATAATTCTTGCTGCTTTCCTTTCTATTCTTAATCAGGTTCTCAATTCTTATTCTTACATCTTCAACATTTACTCCTTTCTGCGCTTTTGCAATAATCATTGTTAAACTATTCTTAGCTCCAACAAGCTCCCTCAACTGGTCAATATTTGTATATAAAGTGTAATCCTTAGTTCTATCCCCAGTCTTCTGGAAGATTCCAACAACCTCGAAGGTCTTTCCTCTTATTTTTATTGTGTTGCCAACATTTACTTTCCTCGAAAATAGGTCATTGTGGATACCATAGCCTATAACCACCTTTTGTTGGTCTCCTTTGCTCAGCCACCTCCCCTGAAGTAGAGAGTAACCCCCAGTGTTACCAAAGGTGTTTTCTGCCTTTCCAGGGTCCATGCCAAAGATAATTATGTTTTTCTCCTGTCCTCCGAACTCTATACTTGTGGAGACGCTGAATATGGGAGAGACAAAAGCAACACCAGGAAGCTTCCCAATAGCTCTCGAGTCGTCATCATTCAGCTGGCCAGCTTTGGTACCATAGGAAAATTTTGGGGTGATAATAATTTTATCACTACCCAGAGACTGTAACTGCTCTTTCAGCGTTGCCTTCATGCCTGAACCCACCGATATCATACTCACAACTGCCATTATACCAATAATCACTCCCATAAGAGTGAGAACTGTTCTTGCTTTTCTGTGAGAAAGCGTTTTGACCGAAAGAAGAAAATAGTCATACATTAAATTAAATTAGTCATAAAGAATATAAAAGTCTTGGCTATTCCTTCTCTAATCTCTTCATTATAAGATAGGTATAGGTAAATCTTTCTATTGCTGTGGAGAATGCAATAAGAGTTAGTAAAACAAAGCCATAGTATAGCATCTTTTCCGCAGGATATAAACCCACAACAGCTGCTGCAAGGGTGATAATCAGAATAATCAGTCTTTCAGCTCTTTCGCCAATACCTACATCGCACTTTGTAATGTAGTGTTCTGCTCTTGCTCTTGTATAGCTAACCATAAAGCTTCCAGCCAGAGCAAACATGCCGAGAAGATACGCATGAAGATATAAGGTTAAACCTATAAGCACGGCTGCATCGCTGTATCTATCCAGAACTGAATCAAAGAAAGCACCAAAGTTCGAAATTCTGTTCAGAAGCCTTGCCACAGCTCCATCCATTACATCAAAAAACCCGGCGAGTATAAGAAAGACAAGAGCAAGGGAAAGATTACTAGTGTAAAAAGATAAGGCAGCTATTACACTCGCTACAAAACCCATAATTGTAATCAAAGTCGGGCTTATTCTCAGAAAAGCAAAAATCTTTGCTATGGGAATAATTATAGAATTTGCTATACCTCTAAAATTCGAATTATATGTTTAACTATTAAAAAATTTGTGTGGGAGTATAATGAAAGTTCTTCTAATAACAGGGAAATTAGCTGAGGATAGGGTCAGAACTATAGCAGGAAAGTATGGCATTGACGTTTATACTTTCAATGTCAGTGTTGCAAGTTTCATAACCCCTGAGAAGATTATCCGGAAGTTTAAGGGTACAGGGTTTATTAAAAATTATGATGCTCTTATAGTTCCCGGTACTATAGGGGGTAATTTGAATACTGTTGAAAGGGAGCTTGAAATTAAAGCTTTCAGGGGAACAAAGGATTTATCACTTCTTGAATTCTTACTTAAGCATCTTGAAAATCTTCCTCTTTCTTCTGAGGAATCTGCTGATGATATGCTCAGGGATTATGTTAAAGAGGCTGCTATGGAGGAGATTAAAAATATCGAAATGCCTGAAGTTAAAGAAAGGCTTCTGAAGAAGAAAGGAAATTTTCTTATAGGCACTCTGGGCGCTGGAAAGGATTTTCCAATGCGAGTGGTTGCCGAGGTGGTGGATGCTGGAAAGCTGAAAAGGAAGGAACTCCTTGAGAGGGCAGAGTATTATCTGAAAAGTGGAGCAGACATTATCGATATAGGGATAAGGGAAAGAAATCCCGAGGCTGTCGAAAAAGCTGTATCTGTCCTCAAGGAGCTTGATGTACCTCTATCCATAGACACAATGGAAGCAGATAATATTGAAGCCGCCATAGATGCAGACATAGATTTAATTCTCAGTTTCAGCAGGGAGTTAATTGAGGAGCTTCAGGGAGTTAAAGTAGCAAGTGTTATTCTTCCTATGGTCAGCGGAAAGCTTCCAGAGAGTGCTGAAATGAGAGTTGAGTTTCTCGAGCAAAATCTTACTCTTGCCAGAGATTCCGGTTTTTCAAGGGTGATAGCTGACCCTGTACTTAACCATCCAAACTTTAATCTCGTGGAAGCTCTTGCTGCCTACAGGCTCTTTGCAAGAAAAAATCCTGATGAAGCAATCCTGTTTGGAGCAGGTAATGTGACCGAGCTTCTCGATGCTGACAGTACAGGAGTTAATGCCCTGCTTGCAAGTATAGCAGGAGAGATTGGTGCTGAGATACTATTTACAACAGAGGCAAGCGATAAGACTCTCGGATGCATAAGAGAACTTTCTCTGGCAGGAAAGATGATGTTCCTTGCGAAGAAAAGAAAGTCGGCACCAAAGGACATTGGAATTGACCTTCTGGTACTGAAGGAGAAGAGAATTTTCAGAGAGCCCCTTGACAGCACTGTGTTCAATGCAATCCTCGTGGAGGCTGAGAAAAGTTCCAGCTATATAGAGGATAGGAAAGGTTACTTTAAGATTTTCGTTAAAAATATGATTTATGTAGCTCATTTCAGAGGAGATGAAATAGATATTGTAATCACCGGTGAGAAGGCAGGAGATATAAGTCATACTATATGTAAACTCGGGCTTATCTCAGAACCGTCTCATGGCTTGTATCTCGGAAGGGAGCTTCAGAAGGCAGAATTTGCCCTGAGATATAACAGGAGCTACCTTCAGGATTAAATGCCGAAGAAGATTTAAATATCAAATTGGCTATGTTGTATATCAGAGGAAGGTAGGATATGTTCTTGGACAGCATGTATCAAAAGAGTGGCAAAATCTGGAGGAAAAGCCCAGCGAACTGGCAATTATTGCCATTGACTGCTTAAGTAAGCTTGACAGAAGTTTCAGTATACTGGACATTGGATGTGGCTACGGCAAAGATGCTATATATTTTTCAAAGCATCTGGAATGTGCAGTTTATAGTATTCTACCTCCTCAAAAACATCAAATATAAAATTTGAATGCTGTGATTTTACGATATTGTGAGCGGGAAAGCACACTATCTTTAGTCGTGGGATGAGAGCGAGCCGTATTTAATTGTCACCAAAATAGTTATATATTAGTGACCTGAATTTCAGACTATAAAAGCTTTGCGTTCTCCAATTTTTCAAGGATTTCCTTGGCCTCAATCTCCAGGACTGATATTTTCTCCACCACTGTTTTTCCAGACTCTAGCACCACCTTTTTCTGCCACTTTAAATACCCCAAAGCCCTCTCAGGAGTTATCCTCAAACCAGCCTTATCCAGCATATAACCCAGCGTAGCAAGGAGCAACTGCCCCAGATATCCTACGAAGATGCTCGCCTTAACCCTGTTCAACGTCCAGCTCCTTATCGGGTGCAAACCGTGCTGCTTCATGCTCCTGAAGACCTTCTCAATATCATCCTTATCAAAATAGACAGAAATCACCTCCTCCTTAGAGAGCCCGAGGTCAGTGCACATGAGGACATACTTCCCATCCAGCTTTTCCGCCTCCCTGACCCTCTTATCCCGCTTTCCTACGGAGAGCCTCACCCACCCCTCTTTAACGGTGATATCAGTCATGATATATTTGGAAACCCCTTTTTTAAGCCTTTTCACCTTACCAACTACCTTTTCAACGTTTCTGTAGTTTCCAGCGTTCACCCTGGCGGCGTACTCCTCAAGCCCTTTCATGGTTCTGGCCA
>QIGD01000142.1 GCA_003229935.1 Methanobacteriota archaeon
TCTGCGGGAGTCATTAACAGGGTGGTGACACACCCTTCGCTAAGTAATGTAGCGTAGAACCACACGACTTTAGTCGTGGGAGTATGTCAGTGGTATAGTTTCTATCAGGGATATAATAAGACAACCAAAGCTGGAAAAAAGTATACTTGAAAAGCTCACAAAACTTGAGCTGTGGTAGTAGTATAGTACTATTCATGATTAAATGGATGGAGTTAGCTGAGATGAGGTCAAATCAATGAGCAATTCCCTGCCAAAAGGAAAACCTCTTGGGTATTGGTCCGTGGTTTCTATTGGTATAGGTGGTATGGTTGGAGGAGGTATCTTTGCGGTACTGGGTCTTGCGGTGCAGCTTTCTCATGGAGGAACTCCTGTTGCCTTTGCGGTGGCAGGTATTGTAGCTCTGGTCACATCCTACTCATACAGCAAGCTCTCAGTTACATACCCAAGTCAGGGAGGAACTGTTGAGTTTTTGAATCAGGCCTTTGGTACAGGATTGATTACTGGAGGTCTTAATATTCTCCTCCTGTTGAGTTATATTGTAATGCTGTCATTATATGCATTTGCATTTGGAAGTTATGGGGCAAGTTTCTTTCCAATAGCCATGCAGCCCTTCTGGAAGCATGTTTTTATAACAGGTATTATTATTCTATTGACAGGGCTGAACATCCTGGGTGCTAAGATTGTAGGAAAGTCAGAAGAATTGATTGTAGCTTTAAAAATTACCATTCTGTTTATATTCATCGGGGCTGGATTATGGAGCGTCAACCCTCATCGATTAGCGCCATCGACTTGGACAAAACCCCTGCAGTTAATTGCAGGAGGTATGATTATATTTCTTGCATATGAAGGCTTCGAGCTAATTGCCAATACGGCTGGAGATGTCAAAAATCCACGGAAAACACTTCCCCGTGCATACTATTCGACAGTTGGTTTTGTTATTGCACTCTATGTTCTCGTATCTCTTGTGACAGTCGGAAATCTGCCCATAGACCAGATAGTGGCAGCAAGAGATTATGCACTTGCTGCCAGTGCAAAATCTTTTCTAGGAAGTTCCGGCTTTATACTAATTGCTATTGCAGCACTTTTATCTACAGGTTCTGCAATAAATGCTACTCTCTATGGAACATCTCGTGTAAGTTATATAGTTGCCAAAGAAGGAGAATTGCCGAAGATACTGGGAGGCAAAATATGGAATCGTCCAATTGTGGGTCTGCTTATCACCTCAATTTTAACTTTATTCATAGCAAATTTATTCAATCTTTCCAGCATTTCTATTATGGGTAGTGCAGGTTTTTTGCTTGTTTTTGCTGCGGTTAACACTGCTAACCTGCGTTTATATAAAAAAACTACAAGTCACAGGGTAATTTCTGCATTAGGTATTGTGCTATGCCTTAGTGCTCTGGTAGCATTGATATTGCAGGTGGCAGCAACATCGCCAAGAGAAATCTTGATACTTGTGGTGATGATAGGGTCAGCTTTTACTATTGAGGGGATATACAGAAAATATAATGGTAGAGAGATACGACTACATAAAAACTAAAATATTTCAGCTTATATTACTCCCCAGCTTTATATCTCTGTCAGGAATTAAGAGTGAAACTTTATCTTCTGAAACAGCAGCTAGAAGCATTCCCTGGCTCACCTCTCCTCTGATTTTTCTTGGCTTGAGATTTGCCAGCAAAATTACCTTTTTTCCTTCAAGCTCTTCTATAGTGTAGTGCTCAGCCAAACCTGCGATTATCTGCCTTTCCTCGTTGCCAAGACTCACCCTGAGCTTGAGAAGTTTATCAGTATCCTTTACCTTTTCAGCTTTAAGCACCCTGGCTATTCTTATATCAAGCTTTGAAAAATCTTCATAGTTTATTAGCTTCTCTTCAGCAAACATCTCGTCAAACCTCGTAACCTTTGATGTAATATTTTTTACCTTTTCTATGGTTTCATTATCAATCTTTTGAAAGAGGATCTTTACTCTGCCTATCTTCTGCTCTGCCTCTACTTTTAGTTCTCCCACATCTTCGAGTTTTCCCTGTTCTGTACCAAGAATTTTAAAAACTTCTCTCGAAGCTTTTGGTAAATAAGGGTGCATGAGCACAGCAAGATGGTAGCAGAGATTTGCACAGGTATATAGGGAAGCTCTTGCTCTCTCAGGATTTTCCTTTATACTTTTCCAGGGTTCTTGCTTCTGGAAATATTTGTTGCATATATCAGAGAGTTCAAGGAGTTTTCTCATACCATCTCTTAGATGAATGTTCCAGATAAGCCTCCTATACTCCTCTTTTATACGCTTTGTCTCTTCTATAACCTTCTTATCCTCTTTTTTAAGTTCAGCATAGGGCACCCTGCCATCAAAGTAACGCTGGATGAAACTCATTGTTCTGTGTATAAAGTTTCCAAGGTTTGCCACAAGTTCGTTGTTCACTCTCTCTTTGAACTCTTTCCATTTCCATTCAGTATCATCAGTCTCTGGAATAAGGTAAGTAAGATAGAAACGCCACAGGTCACTGCTAAGTCCTGTCTGGGGTAGATTTTCACAGAATATACCAAAGCCTCTTGATTTTGAAATCTTACCGCCTTCATAGTTAAGATATTGTAATCCTGCAACATTGTAAGGCAGATTATATTCTCCATTGGCTATGAGCATACTTGGCCAGAAGATTGTATGAAATGGTATATTGTCTTTGCCAATAAAGTGAAAAATCTTTGTCTCCCCCTTCCAGAATTCATTCCACTTTTCCTTTTGTCCTGTCTTTTCAGCCCATTCTTTGGTTGAGGAGATATAACCTATGGGTGCGTCGAACCACACGTAGAGGACTTTATCTTCATAATCTCTGAGTGGAACTTTAATTCCCCATTTTAAATCTCTTGTTATGCATCTCGGTTTCAACCCTTCTTTTATCCAGCCTCTAGCAAGCTTATAAACATGGGGGGAGAAAACACCTTTTTTTGACTCTATCCACTCTTCAAGCTGGGGTTGAAGTCTGTACAGATTAAGAAAGAGGTGTGTTGACTTCCTGAACTCAGGGGTATTCCCGCATATTACACATTCTGGCTCTTTGAGTTCATCAGGATTGAGCAGTGTGGAGCAGTTCTCGCACTGGTCTCCTCTTGCTCTTTCATAGCCGCATTTGGGGCAGATGCCTGTGACATAACGGTCAGGTAGGAAACGTTTATCGTGCCTACAATAGGGCAGCACCAGTTTGCCCTCTGTTATATAGCCATTCTCATATATTTTAAGAAAGAACTCTTTTGTTGTCTCGTGATGCACTGGAAGGGATGTTCTTGAGAAGTTGTCATAGCTTATATCAAACCAGTTGTAGATTTCTTTATGCACCCGATAATATTTACCGGTTAGCTCCTCCGGGCTTACCTGCAGCTTCTGGGCAGCTACTTCTATGGGGGTGCCATGCTCATCACTCCCTCCAATAAAAACTGTTTCATAGCCAGCCATTCTGCAGAATCTTGCAAAGATGTCGGCAGGCAGGTGAGAGCCTACTATATTTCCAATATGAGGCACATTGTTTACATAGGGTAAGGCGCATGTGACAAGTATTCTATCGGCTATCTAAATACCTCCTTCAAGTTTTTATTCTGGTATAAAATATATATCTATTCTATTAATAGTTGTATAATATAGGTTGTGAATGTAATATTAGAACATATTCTTATAATATATTTATATTATGATTTCAGCAGCTGAATTTAACGTTAATGGATATGACAAATGACAAAGTTCAACTAAAAAAGATAAAGCAACATGAAAAAATATATCAGCAATATCGAGCCTATCGCAAAATTCTGTAATTATATCAT
>QIGD01000143.1 GCA_003229935.1 Methanobacteriota archaeon
AGTGAAATTTTAAATATTATAATTTTAAATGCAATCTTTCTGGAAAAGAGAGAAGCAACCAGAGGGGCAGTACGTTGAAGATAAATTCTCGGTAGAGAAAAAATCAATCCAATTATAAGGGTTATAAAAGCCTTGTTTCCATTAAGAATACCCTGCCTCACAAGCTCTCCTGCTGTGGCAAAACCAGCCACAACATTGGCAAACTGAGTGACCATAACAAGAGAAGCTTCACCAGGAAGAGAAAAGAAGGTCATAATAGGTTCTGAGAAGTTAGCAATCCTAGAAAGAAGTCCTAGGGAAAGGAGGAGTGTCACACCACCATATGTAAAGACAAAGAGTGGAATAACTCTTTTAAGAGTTTTAAAGGATTGTTTTATTACCAGTTTCATGTCTGGTTTTCTTTCAGGCTCTTCATTGTAATCCTTAACTGCCGGAAGTCTAAATTTTGAATAAATTAAAGCAAGAGAACTCTGAATAAAGCCACTGCCGACTTTGACTGCAATATATTTAATTGCAAGAGAAATGCCAAGGAGAGGTACAGCTACAGGAATATAAAACCTGAAAATACGGAGAAGCTCATGGATAAATGTTGTGAGAAAGGTTGTTACTATAATTTCCCTTTCATCTACCCTACCTGCCATATGAAACTCTGCCAGAGTGGAATAGCCGGCGCTGGGACTTAAAACTCTTGCCATAGCACTGGCTGCAACCTCTGGCGATATGTTTGCAAAACTGAAAAGAGGTCTGAAAGCTCTGTTAAGATATCTGAATAGTCCAAATTCAAGGGCAAAATTTGCAAAAACAATCCCTGAAGAAAAAATTAGAATTATCTTTAGGATATACCACACCTAAAACTCCCTCTTGAGAACACAATCGGCAATAATATCTAGAGCCTTGGTAGCAGGATTTTCTCGGACTGCAGAAAGTTCTTTTTTACCCTTTTCAACAAAATATTTTGAGCGTTTCAGTGCATAATTTAAAGAGCCACAGTGTTCCATGATATCTTTTGCTTTTTCGAGGTCTCCGCTGTTCTTCTCTCTTTTATTAAGAATCTTTCTCAATTCTACATTCTCCCCGTGGCTGCAGTGGTGCAGAGCATGAAGTATAACGAATGTACTTTTGCCAAGAGCAATATCGATGCCCACAGGTTTGCCCAGGATGTTTTCCCCTGAAGTAATATCCAGAAGGTCATCTATCATCTGAAACCCTATTCCAAGAAAGTAGCCATATCTAGCCAGAGCTTTAACTTCCTCCTTGCTTCCTCCACCTACTATTGCTCCTGTTCTCGTTGCTGCGTCAAATAGAGAAGCTGTCTTGCGTTCAATCACCTCAAGATAAACTTCCTCAGTCATATCATAATCTTCAGTATGGAGAGTTTCAAGAACCTCACCCTCGGCAAGCTTTGCACAGGTTCTTGATATTATGCCGCTGACTTCTCTGTTTCTGTGAGTGCCCACAAGACCAAAAGCCTCTGAAAATAGCAGATCCCCTGCAAGTATGGCAATTTCATCTCCCCATTTTGCATTGACAGTTGCTCCTCCTCTGCGCTTTGTACTTCTGTCTATTATGTCATCATGCACTATAGTTGCTGTATGAATCAGCTCAATTGCCACAACGATGGGAAAAACTTCATCAAGAGTTCCCTGAGGGGAGACTGATTTATAGGAAAGTAGAGTCAATACCGGTCTTATCCTTTTTCCACCCATAGTAATGAGATGTCTGGAAGCATCATAGAGCACAGGAGGGCTGTCTACAGGTATACTCTCTTCTATATATTTTTCAATTGCTACAAGGTCATCATTAAAACTTTTATAAACTTTAGAGATTTCTTTCCATAGTTTATCCATCATAGATTCCTCAAGATACTTTTAGTTTTAGAGAAGAAACTTTAACAAATATATATTTATATTTTTGCATGGACAACGTGAATTACCACCCTACAATTAGGTTGGCTTCTTGCTTCCATAACACTCTATTGAGAATCTCCACAGCGTGGATTCGGATAGTCCCTGTCCTATGAACCTTAATCCTATTTTAAGGATATTTTTGTAGCATTTACATCTCTATCAATAATCAATCCACAGTAAGGGTAACTATGGGTTCTAACTACAAAATTTTCCTTCACAATTGCAACACTCCTTAGATGTATTTTTCGGGTATACAAACATCACTTTACCACCAGCGTATGCTGCTTTGTAGAGTGTGCATACTTGTAGAGTGTTCTAGGCTGCATTAGATATTGATTTTGCCATATGATGATTTTTAATCATATTCTTTATCTTTAAATATTCAAAAAATATCAAATCATAATTATCTGCCAACTTTCTGGATATAGCCTATATTTATATGTTTTAAGTATTAACATCTTTATATACCTCATAGATTAAATAATCTCTTGTATATTAAAGCTAATTCACCCACCAATTAAAATGGGTGGTCTTATTGGCAAAAAATGACGAAAAAAGAAATAAATTATACTATCATGAGATATTTACTACTACCTCTCTCCATTATCATGAGGGTATCTCCGTCATTTTTCTTAATTTTCACACTATAACCGGAAAAAACTCCCACAATGTCCTGAAGTTTTGGAGGGAACACATCCAGGTCAGGTGCTCTGTAAATTTTAGGGTCTCTTGGACCTTCCATTCTATCACCTTTACTCAATACCAATTACGACACATATATAATTTGTTATCGCTCATTGTCGAAGTTGTCAGGGAAATTTTTATATTCTCATCTATCAGAATCTAGGTTACATTTAGGTGAATTAATATGAAGGTTACAATAATAGGAGGTGGAGGAAGAGTCGGCTCCACTGCTGCATTCTCCATAATGATTAACAATCTTGCCTCAGAAGTTGTTCTTATTGATATATCGGAAGATAGAGCAAAGGGCGAAGCTCTTGATCTTGCTCATTCAGTCTCTGGTATGAAAATCGATGCTGAAGTTTATGGTGGGAGCGATTACTCCCTAACAGAAGATAGTGATATTATTATTGTCACAGCCGGTGTGACAAGAAAGCCAAGTATGAACAGGCTGGAGCTGGCTGAGACTAATATAGGTATAGTCAGGGATGTAACAAAGAGGGCTCTCGATTATTCTAAAAATCCATTTGTTTTCATTGTTTCGAATCCTGTTGATGTTTTGACTTATAATACCCTCAAACTCTCAAATCTTGAATCTTCAAGAGTTTTTGGCTTGGGCACCCTTCTGGATACAATGAGACTTAAGTCACTTCTCAAACTCAGGTTTGATACGGAATACTCAGAAGAGGTCATGATAATAGGTGAACATGGTGACTCAATGACACCGGTATTCTCTCATCTTGGAGCAGATGTTCTCATGTCTAAACTCTGGAATGTTTTTGAGGAGGTCAGAGTGAGTGCAGGTAAAGTTATTGAAGCTAAAGGTGGAACATGGTTTGCTCCAGCAACAGCAATTTCAGATGTTGTAAGAGGCCTTCAGAATGAAGAAAGTACAATTATGCCCATCTCGGTTTATCTCGAAAACCATGAAATATGTATAGGCTATCCATCGGAGGTAAGCAGTTCTGGAGTAAGACCAGTAAATTACAACCTCAGCAGAGGAGAGGAGGAACTATTCCTTAAATCTGTGGATAGAATAAGGAGTGCAATAAATAAAAATCTGGAATAAAAAGCTATCAGTATAAAGGTTAAGCACATGCTTACTTGCAATTCGAAGTTACGATATCGTGAGCGGGAAAGCCCACCATCTTTAGTGGTGGGATGAAAGCGAACATTAAGTAATCATACAAAATCATTTAACTGTGATG
>QIGD01000144.1 GCA_003229935.1 Methanobacteriota archaeon
AGAAGTCATTCAGTCCTGGAAATAAAAGTACTACATGAGTGATTGTTGTCTGAAATAACGGAAAAAATCCAAAAGAGGATTGACGCTATAGATTTAGGCGATGTGTGAGCAAAGCAGGAAAAGTCCCACAACAAATATTGACTGAGAATATTCCAGATTAAAATTCTTTCCGAAAATTTTATAAACGACACTATAGTTAGTAAAAAAAGATTATTCTAGTTTATATTATAATTTCCCTTCTGGAGGTATTTAATGGCAAGGTCTGTAAGAAAAAGGCGGATGGTAGATACATGGAAAACAAAGAAATGGTATAATGTTCTTGCTCCTAAGATGTTCGAAGAGGTAAAGATAGGTGAAACTATAGTGAGTTCTCCTGAAGACCTTATTGGAAGGACCTTATTGGAAGGACTATCGAGGTCTCAATGAAAGATATTGCCGGTGACTTCACAAGACAACACATAAAACTAAAGTTCCAGATTATTGATGTCAGAGGAGAAAATGCATATACTATTTTCAGGGGTCAGAGACTTTCTAGAGAATACTTGAGGAGTCAGATAAGAAGGAAGAACACAAAAGTTGAAGGAATTGTGGATGTGATTACAAAAGATAGCCACAAAATCAGAATTAAGGTAATTTCTCTGGGCTACGGCAGGGCTCAAACCTCTCAGGAGAAGAGAATAAGAGCCTTACTCATGGATATGGCCAAAGCTTTTGCACAGGATAAGAGTCTTGACCAGTTTGTAAGAGACTCTGTAAATGGTAAAATTCCATCTGAAATTTACAGGAGTGCCAATAAAATATATCCTCTTAAGAGAGTTGAGATAAGAAAAATAAAATATATCTCAACAGTCAAACATGCTGTAAATGAAGAGTTAGCTACTGTAGAAGCTTGAATTAAAAGCCTCTGATAGAGGGTTCTAAATGTATTTGGTTCTGGGCATATGCACAATTCTTGGTCTGGTAGTATACACAAAAGGCATTCTCGATGCCAGAGGTAGCTTTGTAGCTTCTCTTATTGGATTTCTTGTTTACTACTTCTCTGGAAGCTTTGCCTGGCTTTCTGTCCTCTTTATATTTCTATTTGTTTCATTTATTGCTACAAAATATAAGTTTGAAATTAAAAAGAAGCTTAGAGTTTCCGAAGGAAGAAGCGGACAGAGGAATGTTGTAAACGTCCTCGCCAACGGTCTGGTTTTTACTGCCTTTGCTTTTCTCTTTTACTTCGGGAAGTACGATTTATTCAAAGCAGGTTATCTTGCAGCTTTAGCCACAGTTACAGGAGACACTCTTTCTTCCGAGATAGGTGTTCTTAGCAGAGCCAGACCTGTGCTTATTACAAATTTTAAAGAAGTTCCTCCAGGCACTGACGGTGGAATTACACTCAAAGGAGAGATAGCAGGCATTTTTGGCACTTTACTTATAGCTTTTTCAGCGTGGGTTCTGGGCATCTCAAGCCTTGGCTTTGCTCTTTCTGCCAGTCTTATTGGCGGCTTCTTGGGATTCAACTTCGACAGCCTTATGGGTGCAATTTTTGAGCGACATGGATTGATGGGCAATGCCTCTGTAAACTTAATTTCAAGTATTGCAGGTTCAATAGCTGGAATAACTGCAATAATTGCGATAGCTGCACTCTCCATAACCACCATTGCCTTTTAGTAGCTTTAGTTTTTAAGTTTTTCTCTTAGCATACTCTCAGCCAGTTTTAAAGCCTCTTTAATCCTATCTTTTCTTTTACCTGCGCCCTGGGCAAACTCAGGCTTCCCGCCTCCACCTCCTCCCAGAAGCCTTGCAACTTCTGTCACAATCTCAGCCATATTCAATCCAAGTTTTTCTCCTCTGGCTCCAACTACAGAAATTTTATCATCTATACCAAGAAGGAACACAGCCTTTTCGCCTGCTGCAAGCCCCCTAGCTGTTTTTATACTTTCCTCAATATCTGCATCAATTTCTGCCACAACATATTCAGCATTGTTTATCTTCCTGAACTGGTGCTTCAAGTCAGCTTTTCTGAGTTCAGCTATTTCCTGCTTGAGCCTCTGAATCTCCTTTCTCTGCTCCTTCCACTCCCTGAAAAACCTTCTTACACTCTCAGGAAGCTGCTCAGAATTTACACTTAAAACTTCAGAAGATTCACTGAGGAGCCTGTCTCTCTTCTTGATATATCTGAAGGCAGCTTTTCCGGCAGCAAACTCCAGCCTAACAACACCATCCTGAATCTTCGTGGAACTGATAATACTGATAAGTCTTGCCTTCGATGTGTTTTTCAGGTGTGTACCTCCACATGCTTCAACATCAATGTCATCAATCTTTACAACTCTTATATCCATACCTGGCACCGCACCTCCCTGATAAAGTCTGAAGCCATATTGCGCTTCAGCTATATTGCGCTTCAGGATATAGTTTTCCACAGGTATGGCGTGTGCTATAATCTCATTTGCCCTGTCCTCGATAGCATCAACCTCCTCCTGAGTAAGAGATTTATAATGTGTTATATCCAACCTTGCCTTTTCAGTGGTTTTCTCTGCCCCAGCCTGCCATATATGTTCACCCAGGATTTGCCTTGCAGCCCCATTTATAATATGCGTGGCAGTATGATGCTGGGTTAGCTGAATCCTCCTGCTGGCATCTATTTTTCCAGCCACGGTATCTCCTTCACTGAAGTCTATATCTTTCAGCCTGTGAATAACCATACCACCCTGCTTGAAAACGTCAGTGACTCTGGAGTTATTGAGATAACCCCTGTCACTTGCCTGACCACCTGAAGTAGGGTAAAAAGCGGTCTTATCGAGAATCACATATTTATTGTCAATTATTTTTAATACTTTAGCTTTAAATTCTAAAAGCAGATAATCGCTATAATATAAAATCTCTGTTTTTGGTATTCCTTCAAAGACAAACTCTCTGAATTTCTTCTCCTTCTTTCTGGCTCTATTCTTCTCATGTCTTTCAGCAAGACGTATGAAGAAATCCTGCGGTAGCTCAATCTTCAATCCATGACTGAGAAGCATTTCAGGACTTATACCCTGAGAATCATAAAGGTTGATTAACCCTTCAGGAGTTACTTCCTTATCTTTCAGCTTTGTTATTATTCTTTTAGCCTTTTTTCTTGTGTCTCTGTATTTCCTCTTCTCAACAGCCAGAATCTCATCCACCTCGCCGAGGTGCTCAATGAGTTCAGGATACTGGGGTTTCAGGTAGGAAGCATGCCACTCACATACCTGAGAAAGGTCAATATCCCAAGAGTATTTGTTTATGAAGTCGAGGCTTCTTCTTAACAGAACTCTCAGGTTATAGCCTCCTCCAGAATTGCTTGGCAGCACTCCATCACTGAGAGCCACAAGTAGGCTTCGAGAGTGGTCGGATATGGAATACAGGGCGGAGAGAGGCAGAACTCTTGCCCTGAGAGCACTGACATCAAGCTCCAGCTTTTCTGCTATGCTATTCCATACCTTCTCTATGTCAATATCTTCATCTATATTCAAAAGGCCAGAATAGGGAATAAATTCTTTTAGAATGTTCTGCTCAGGCCTGAGGGAGGTTGCTCTGTAGAGTTTTTCCATGGCAGAGCCAAATACCACATCGTAGCTTGTGCCTGTAGCATGAGTAAACCAGGCAGGTCGCTCTTGTCCCATACCCATATCTAGGACTTTAATTTCCAGCTCCTTCAGGCTTCCCTGCCTGATGTCATACTGCATATAAACCTGATTTCCTATTTCAAGCCCACGTGAGAAGAACTCTATACTGGGCCCGAGGTTTCCGCCTCCTGCCCAAGCATCTTCATGAAACTGAATTTCCTCTCTGGGTATTTTCATGCCTTGTGTGAGCCATAAATATATATGCCTCAGATAATCTTCAGGCTTATAATTATCTCTAGGTTCAAAGGCGTGCTGCCCAATCATGACAAAGCCTGTGTAGTGCCTGCCTGTTATTCCAACATTGTCAATATCATTGAAGCGAAGGGAAAACTGGGGCACAACGAGAGGATTTGCCGGAGGCTCTATCTCACCCTTCACCACATAGGGTTGAAAATCATAAATGCTTGCCTGAACAAAGTCAGTATCATCTCTCCAGCGAGCAGCAACAGGGTAACGGCTTAT
>QIGD01000145.1 GCA_003229935.1 Methanobacteriota archaeon
TGGACAGGGAGAAGGAATGACTTGAAAAAGAAGATAGATTGGAAGTTCACCAGAGAGAAGGCTGATAACAAACTATCAAAGTATTATGTCCAATAATTAAATTTCCATGACACTAGCATAGTAAAACGAGCACTAAAAGAGTGTATTATTTCTCTTTTTCTAGGACATAATATTTATATACTATAGCACCTTATACAATCTCTATGGAAACTACAACAATACAAATTAGTAAGGATTTACTTCAGGAACTTAAATCTCGTAAAATGTACGATAAAGAAAGTCATGAAGATATTATTAGAGATTTACTTGAAGACTCTATGGAATTGTCTGAACAAACTTTAGTAAATATTAGAAAATCTGAAGCAGATGTTAAAGCTGGTAAAGTTCATACTCTTAAAGAAGTTGAAAAGAGATTAGGAATGTGACTTACGAGATATTTTTCTCATGTTTTGCAGAGAAACAATTATATAAATTATCCAAAGATGTTCAAAAAAGAATTATTTCTACTTTGAAAAGATGTAGAATTAGACCATATCCGCATGTAAAAAGGATAGTTGGCTCAAAATACTTCAGATTAAGAGTTGGAGATTACAGAGTAATCTTAGACATAATAGATAATGAACTTACTATTCATGTTATAGAAATTGGAAATCGTAGAAACATATATAAAAAATAAAGCTTTTTTGTATATGTTTAGCTAGTTCACCTTCTTAACACCTTTCCCACGCTCTCTTGGCTGTGCTATCCTAAAACTATTTCCCCATTGTTTTTATGAACCTTCGGCAATCCTTTGATTTCACACAAAAATTCAGAAATTGCTGTGTTATCCCCATATTATAAAAAAAGGAATCTTTTCATAGCCTTTTAAACGTAGTAGGGCACCTTGCCAAGTCCATTCTTCTGAAACTTATTCCTGCCAGATATGTCATCAGAGAAACGAGTTCACCCATTAGTGACCAGAATCTTGCCCTTTTCAGTGTCCTTGATGGTAGTGTCATGAAAATTTAATTATGGGACATAATACTTTGATAGTTTACTATCAGCCTTCTCTCTTAACTCGTCATCTTTAAATTGTATTCTTACCATTGAGACAATATAGTATTTGGAGTTTATAAAACCACCCAAAATTAAGTTGCTGAGACATCGAATTGACAGAGGTCAAAGAGCAAAATGAAAACAAAAATCATTATAACTGGTGAAAAGGTTCATGAGGTGGGATACCGATTCTTTCTGGCTGGTTCTGCCAATGCATACGGTATATATAATTTCAGGGTTTACAATACCACTGTAAATAACCTTCAGGCTGTGATGCTCATGGTAGAGGGTGAGGAAGAGGATGTTAAAAACTATCTCGGGTTTGTGAAGGAGAATTTTCCAGAACAGGCCAGTGTAAAGGAAGTAACTGTGAAGGAGTATAAAGGTTATATACCCACTATTGATTCGTTCCTTCTGACATTTATAGCGGGTCAGCTTAATAAGGGAGTGCCGGCTATTCTCAGAATAGATGAAAAGCAGGACAAGATGCTTCAAAAACAGGATGAGACTATTGCAGTTATTAAAGAAGAATCCCAGAAGACAAGGGATGAACTGAAGAATCTAGAATGACAAGAGATACTCTGACTGAACACCTGAAAAATGATATTGCTGAGATTAGGGCAGGAATAGCTAAGATTAAGAGACCACGGGTCCACTGATTTTCTATAAATTTTAGCTGGAAGATATAGGAGAAGGAGTTTCGAATTGATATTATCCAATTAGAACCAGAGTTTTAAAGGTCTAATTGGATGGTCTCTTAATTTCTTGGATTCTCACCAGAAAGATTTAAGTGTATGTCAACAAACCATAGCAATAATGGCAACCATCGAAGACCTTTTTTCTGTTATGAAAAGCAGCACGAGGAGGGATATCTTAAAGCTTCTGATGAAGGAGGATATGCACATCTCAGGTATAGCAAGGGCCATGAAAATTTCAGTACCTCAGGCATCAAAGCATATAAAAATCCTCGAGGAAAAGAATCTTGTGACGAAAAAAACCTTTGGCAGAACCCATGTGCTCAGAGCAAAAACAGAAAATATCTATAAAATTCTTGACGGTTTTTCTGAAGAATATAGGATTGAAGTCGAGGAAGGCACATCAGTACTGGAAGCTTTAAAGCAGGTCGCAGGCGTAAGAGTTGAAAGCCTTGGAGAGAGAAACTTTGTTATAAGTGTTGATGGTGAAGATGGCTATTATATCTATGAGGTAAATGGGGAACTCCCTGATATATCCATGGATAAATTCAGACTTAAAGAGGATACAGTTGTTGACTTGAAGAAGATTGTTCATGCAAAAAAGAAAAGAATGGATATAAAGATTATACAGAAATAAAAACTATTCAAAGAAAGATTCAATATTATCTGCTACTCTGGCCACCTTACCAACATACTTTCTGCGTGTATAAATCCCCATATTCCAGTAGCTTTTCTGTGCAAGTTTCAGTATACTCACAAGAGGGGACTCCTCCTCAATCTTGACAATCTTTCCGTTTTTTTCTATCACGGCATCCATTTCTCTATATTCTGGTTCAGGTGGGATATCGATAATAACATACTCTTCCCCGACATTTGCTTCCTCAGCTATCTCCCTCTCAATCTTCCTTATCCTTTCAACATCTTCCCTCAGGGATATAATCTTCTCCCTGAGTACAGGTGAAATATCATGCCAGCCTTTTACAACAACCTTTTTGAAGAGCCTCCTTAAATCCAGCCTTTCTCCTATTTCCCCTACATATCCTGCTGACCTTCTGAAAACACTCTGAATCTCAATGTCATCAAATTTTATCATAGTCTCAAAATCAATTATACCTTCCTGAATAGCATATTCAGTTGCTTTAAGAAACATTGCATCAGCAATTCTCGAGGTGTGGTGCAGATAAACACTGGGTGTCATTAAAAATCTTGCCACCAGCAATCCCTCTATTGCCCTCAGACCTCCGGAATTAAAGACAAGATTCCCATCAAAAAGCTCAATAGTATTTATAAGCCTGTGGAGGTCAATAATCCCATAACCCACACCAGTATGATGCGCATCTCTCACCAGATAATCCATCCTATCTATATCAACCTCGCTGGAAATTATCTTGCTCATATAACCTTTTTTACCTGCAATTATATCAGTGATGTCTCCGGCATGAATTCCATATCTTTCAAGTATTGTGGCAATGTCTGAATTCTTTACAGTTTCAATTGATATCCTTTCATGGGAAATATTAAGGTACCTCGCTAAGAGTTCCTCACTGGTATGTGAAAGAGGGCCATGCCCTATATCATGAAGCAGGGCAGCAAGACAAATAAGGTTTTTATCTTTCTCCTCTAGGTTAAGTCTATCAGCAATTTTCCCGGCGAGATGCATTGTTCCAATAGAATGTTCAAATCTGGTATGATTTGCACTGGGATAAACAAGATTTGTAAGTCCAAGCTGTTTTATTCTCCTTAGTCTCTGAAATTCAGGTGTATCTACAACCTCAACCTCTAGGGCACTTAAAAAGATATCGCCATGAATTGAATCTCTTATAATCTTCCTGACCATAATATAACTTCTGGTTTTATAATATAAAAATTCAGCATATCAGCAAAAAATCAGATACAACAACTTCCGGAGTGAAAATTATTAACATTTGTGGTTATACTCGTTGCAATTTGAGGAAATCTATAGGCAAGGTCACTTACTGTAATTATACCTGCAAGTTTTCCATTCTTTATTACTGGAAGTTTTTTTATCCTCTTTGAAGCCATAAGATGAGCTGCTTCACCTACCTGCATGTCATACTCTCCAATTATAATCGGGAAAGTCATGACCTCTCCAGCAATAGTTTTATCAGGGTTTTTGCCATCTGCCATAACTCTTTTGATAAGGTCACTCTCTGTAATTATGCCATGCGCCTTTTCACCATCAGTAATAATCACGCTTCCAATCTTGTATCTTTTCATTATAATTGAGATTTCCTTTATGGTTGTCTCTACTGAAGCAGTTATTACCTCTTTTACTATGATTTCATCCAGTATAGGAAGAACATTAACAACTTCTATGTTCACATCTGGACATAATTTTTTAAGGAGATCTATAACCTCCCTAATAGGGCTCGCTATAAAAATAGCTGCAATTTCTTTGTCTTCATATAATGTACATAGATAGCGGCAGGCATTTGGAAGAAAATCGAAGGTCACATAATCCTCTTCCACCTTAATTCCAAATGACCTTGCCTGTTCCACATATTCTTTTAGCCTTTCTTTACCTTCAAAAGTTATATTTCTTGCAAGATATGCTATAATTATCTCCATCTCAGGATATTGCTTTCCGGCTCTAATTATAGTATCAAGGACTTGTTTTGAATATTTACTCTTATCAGTCACCACAAGGATTTTCATAATAACCTGGGCAAGGAGACCACCCATTTTAATGGGTGGAGGAATTGCCCTACCTCACTTAATTTAGAATTGTATTCCGTTCTCATATTTTAACAACTCCAATGTCTTAACATTAATATTAAAGATTCTCCCCTACTTTATCTACCATTAACTTCTGCATTATTAAATGCTTCCTAATCAACCTGTTACCCCCGTCTCTCACTAAACAGGCCACCCATTTTAATGGGTGGTGATTGACTTCTAATACCTATTTTTAAATTTTCCACATCGAATTATGATTAGCCTTTTTTAACAAGTATTTTTACGATAGTGTGAGTGGGAAAGCCCACGACTTCAGTCGTGGGATGAGAGCGAACCATAGTTAATTATTATCATACAAATATATATATAT